>JBIPNX010000254.1:0-4151 GCA_044378145.1 Flavobacteriales bacterium
TGCCGGCGGTACTATTATATCGGGTACTAACCAGGGGCCTTACCAAATTTACTGGCCTACCCCGGGTGCTAAAAATGTAACATTAGATATTACCCAAAACGGTTGCTCAGCAACACAGGTAACCAATACTGTAAACGTTTACACAACACCTACTGCAACCTTTACTGCAGTATCGGGTGTTTGTGAAAATACTGCTACATCTGTAACATATACAGGCAACGCTACCCCTGCTGCTACTTACAACTGGAATTTCAATGGCGGAACAGTTGTATCAGGTTCAGGACAAGGCCCATACCAATTATCGTGGGCAAATGCCGGTACTTACAATGTTAGCCTTTCTGTTTCTGAGAATGGCTGTAACTCTACCGTTGTTACTAACCCTGTGGTTGTTAACGATGTGCCTGTTGCATCATTTACTATACCAGCTACTATGTGCCAGCCCGATATTGCTGACATAGCTTTTAATGGCAATGGCCAGGTATCTGCTAACTATGCATGGAACTTCAACGGTGGTACTATTGTTTCAGGCTCAGGCCAGGGACCATACGAGGTAAGCTGGAACACGCCTGGAGTTAAAACAGTATCATTAACAGTAACCCAAAACGGTTGTGTATCTAACACTGCTACAAACAACGTTACCGTTTACGTAGTACCAACTTCTACATTTACACTTGCTGCAAGCTCTTGCGAGGATATTGACCTACCTGTTACTTATACAGGTAATGCCACTCCGGCAGCTACTTATAACTGGAACTTTAACGGTGGTTCGGTAACCTCAGGCTCAGGCCAGGGGCCTTACCAGATACAATGGAACCCCGGTTCTTATAATGTAACGTTAACAGTTTCAGAGAACGGTTGTACATCTGCAACCCAAACAATGCCTATTAACGTTTACCAAATACCAACATCGTTCTTTACAGTAATATCGCCGGTTTGCCAAAACCAGCCTACTACTATACAGTACACAGGTAACGCTACCAATAATGGTACTTTTAACTGGGATTTTGATAACGGTACAGTACAATCCGGTAATGGCGTTGGCCCTTACTATGTTGTATGGTCGGTACCGGGCACTAAAAATATTACACTTGATGTAACAGAGGACGGTTGTTCTTCAGTTCAGACTATAGAGTCTGTTGTAGTTGATACTGTTCCTAACGTTGATGCAGGCCTTGATGTAGCTTTTTGCTCTGGCGATAATGCTCAAATTGGTTCTGCTGGCACTATAGGTTTCTCTTATACCTGGTCTCCGACAACAGGCCTGAACGACCCATATATCTCTAATCCGGTACTTACCTTAACTAACAATACTACCGCACCGGTAGTTTACCAATATGTTTTGATTGCTAATAACAATGGCCTTTGTAATTCTTACGATACCGTATTGGTTACAGTAAAACCATTACCTACTGTTAGCTTCCCAACCCAGGCAGGTCAATGCTTAGGTGGTAACGAGTTTACGTTCGATCCCCAAGGCAATTTTACTCCGGCAGCTACTTTCGATTGGAATATAGATGGTACACAAACGACGCTTTATAACAGCAACCCTGTAATAGAATCGTTTACTACATCAGGACCGCATACTATTGAAGTTACCGTTACCGATAATGGTTGCGTTAGCTCTACATTTACTACTACTGTTGATGTTTATGATTCTCCGGTTGTTGATTTTGTTGGTAATAACCTATCAGGTTGCGCTCCACTTAAAGTAACCTTTACAAACTTAACTACCAGCACCTCTCCTGTAGTTTCTTATAATTGGGATTTAGGCGCAGGTGTTTCTACCGATACAGACCCTGAGTTTGTTTATACTGCCGCAGGTGCGTATGATATAACCCTTGTTGCTACCAATGCAGCGGGTTGTACAGCTGTGTATTCTGCTTTTGCTTATATAAACGCATATCCTGTACCTGTTGCAAACTTTGTAGCAAGCCCAGAGGAGGTAGACCTTTTGTTTAACCCGTTTGTTGATATTACAAATATGTGTACAGAGGCTACTACTTTCTGGTACAACTTTGGCGATGGCAATAGTATGAATACTGCTAATGGCCAGCACCAATATGCTGATACCGGTAAATACAATATTACACAGGTTGTTTCTAACCAGTTTGGTTGTATGGATACTACTATCCGCAAGGTAATTGTTAAGCCTTCGCATACTTTTTACATTCCAACCGCGTTTACACCTAACGAGGATGGATTAAACGAGACATTCAGGCCACAAGGCTACGAGATAGATAATTTTACAATGAGTATTTTTAACCGTTGGGGTGAGTTAGTTTACTCTACCGACGACATAACCAAAGGCTGGGATGGCACATACAACAATGAGTTGTGCGTACCCGGTGTATATACCTGGAGGATTCAGTACGAAAGTAAGGCCATGAAATCTGAAGGCCGACAGGTAAAAGAGGGTGTGGTTACCCTCCTTCGATAAGCATATCTTTTAGAGGGTTAAGTTTCAATAAGCTTCAGGCCGTGTGGGTAACTACGCGGCTTGTTGCTTTTTATACGTTTGGTAAAAACAAAAAATCCCGCCAAAAGCGGGATTTTTTGAATTATGAATTAGAATGCATAGCCCATATTAAAGCCTAACCAAAACTTAGGGCCCACCCAATTTAGGCGGTTAAACTCAAAGTTAGAATCTTCTATAGGTACATTAACCCCATAATGGTTATACTTAACACCAATGCCTGTAAATACATCAATAGCAAAGTGGTTGCCTATAATAAACTGGTAGCCTGCCAGTGCGCTTGCACTGCTATAGGTGGCTTTAAAATAATCGTCGCTATTGCCTTTATTGGTTATTTTGGCATGGGCTACCGATAGGTTTGGCGCTAGGTAAAATCCCTTTAACGATGGTTTTTTGTTTAATATGTAGAACTTTAGAGCCAGTTGTGCCCTAAAGCCACTTACACCCAGTTTTAAATCTTCTTCCAAAGAGTTAATAGCGTACCGTTCAACTAAACCTACAAAGGGGCTTTTGCCTAGGTAAGCACCTGTTAGTTGTACTGATGTGCGCTGCCCTGTTCTTTGCTCATATACCAAGCGGTACTCATTTGTAAATGGTATTTGCCCTGTAAGCATGGGAAATACATTTGTTTTAATAACATGGCTAGGCCCTTTATCTTCAACATACCTGCTTTGGGCGTTGGCTATGTTTATAGCAGCAACAGCTCCCAATAAAATCAATCCTAACTTTTTCATAGTTTCTGTTTTTTATAGGGCATAAAAAAAGCCCCTTGTTATAGGGGCTTTTCAAATATTGTTCCAAATTATTATTTGGCACTTGCGTACAGCTTGTTAACTGCATCCCAGTTAATTACATTGTAGAATGCTGTAATGTAATCAGGACGACGGTTTTGGTAGTGTAGGTAGTATGCATGTTCCCAAACGTCAAGGCCTAAAATTGGAGTGCCTTTTACATCGGCAATATCCATTAATGGGTTATCCTGATTTGGGGTTGAGGTAACAACCAGTTTACCATCGTGTACTAAAAGCCATGCCCAACCCGAACCAAAACGGGTAGTTGCAGCTTTGGTAAATTCTTCTTTAAACTTGTCGTAGCTGCCAAAAGCAGTGTTAATGGCATCGGCAACATCGCCGGTAGGCGCGCCACCCGCATTTGCACCCATTATGTTCCAAAAGAAACTGTGGTTCCAATGGCCACCTCCGTTGTTACGAACGGCGGGAGATAGCTTAGATATATTTTTTAGGAGCTCCTCTAGGCTTTTGCCTTCCCACTCGGTGCCGTTTACAGCATTGTTAAGGTTGGTTACATATGCCTGGTGGTGTTTGCTATGGTGTATTTCCATTGTACGCGCATCAATATGTGGCTCTAGCGCTGTGTACTCGTAAGGTAATTTTGGTAATTCAAATGCCATGGTCTGTTTTATTTAAGGGTTGGTAATTTTAGAGTGCTAAAATAATACATATTATAACCAACGAACAGCCTTTTTGTTGAATTATTGCCGGTATGTAAATACTACAGCTAAATAAAACAAAGGAACAGGCATTATGAGATTAGATAAAAAAAAACTGCATATAATAAATTATATGCAGTTGGCTCGGAAAGGCTTAATTTTCCGAATAGTTGGAAAAGCAGTGAGGCAAAAGTGATGTAAATAAACCGCCTGCGCAATACCCTAAAA
>JBIPNX010000255.1:0-4118 GCA_044378145.1 Flavobacteriales bacterium
GTACCAACAGTTACAGGCCCTACATCGGGCTGTGGCTCTGTTACCTTAACAGCAAGCGGTGCAACGTATGGCGGCTCTTACAACTGGTATAGCTCAGCAACCGGTGGTACATTGCTATTCTCTGGTTCTACTTATACAGTTAATACCCCCGGCACCTACACGGTGTATGTTCAGGTAAACAACTCTTGCCCAAGTTTGGCGCGTGCCCCATACACATTTACCGTAAGTGCTACAGGTAATGCGGCCTACAGCTATTCATCTCCAACGTATTGTAAAAACGGCAGCAACGCTACGCCTACCATTTCAGGTACTCCGGGTGGTACGTTTACATCAAGCCCCGCAGGCCTTTCTATAAATAGCTCAACAGGTGTAATTAACGTAGGCGCCAGCACAGCGGGTACTTATACCGTTACTTATACTACACCAGGCGCTTGCCCTGGTACTCAAAACCAAACGGTTACTATTATCAATGCTGATAATCCCGCATTTAACTATTCATCAGCCAGTTTCTGCCAGGGTGCCGGTATAGAAACCCCTACCATTGCACTTAACGGCGGTAACTTTACCTCAACCCCTGCAGGTTTAGCCATTGGCGGCTCTAACGGTGTGGTAGATTTAAACAGCTCTACCCCCGGTACGTATACTATTACTTACAATACTGCCGGCCCTTGCCCTGCAACGTCAACACAACAGCTTACTGTTACACCATCACAAAGTGCTACATTTAACTACTCTAGCGCTATATATTGCCAGGATGGCCCTAACCCAACACCTGTAGTTACAGGTACTGCGGGCGGTAACTTTAGCTCTACCCCTGCAGGCTTAAACCTTAACAACCTAACTGGCGAGATTACCCTTAACTTAAGCAATACCGGTATTCCTTATACCGTAACATACACATCGCCCGGCCCATGTGCTGCATCACAAACATTTGGTGTTACTATTGTAGATAACCCAACTGCCCCTGTTGCTGTATCACCTGCAGCTATTTGCGACGGTGAGCCTGTTCCACAGCTTAGCGCTGCCGGTACCGGTGGTACTATCAACTGGTACGATGCCGCTATTGGTGGTTCATTACTACAAGGCAACAGCTCTGTATTTAATCCAACAATAAGCACGCCGGGTACTTATACATATTATGCCGAAGAAGTTGGACAATCGTCTTGCGCCAGTACACGCACTGCTGTTACGGTAGTTGTTAACCCTGTTCCACCGGCACCTTCTGTTGGCCAACCGGGCGCTATCTGTATTGGCGATAACCCTCCAACACTATCAGCATCGGGTACCAATGTTATATTTGATTGGTATGATGCTGCTGTAAACGGTACCTTATTACAAGGCAACAGTTCTAACTATGTGCCAACTATTACCCTTCCGGGCACTTATACATATTACGTAGAGGCTGTAGGTGTAGGCAACTGCTCTAGCAGCACACGTACCGCTGTTACTTTAGTTGTAAACGCATTACCACTGGTTGGTATTGCCACCAGCGATAACACCCTTTGCGCTAACGATACCCCTGTGCCAATCTTCGGTTTCCCCGGTGGTGGTACTTTCTTAGGCCAGGGCATATCAGGCAGCACATTTGATCCTGCCGATGCACCACTTGGTACATCAACAGTAACCTATACTTATACTGATGGCAACGGTTGCAGCAACACCCAGTCGCAACAATACATTGTATACGACGTACCTGCACCGCTTATTACTACCAACGGCAGCACCACACTATGTAATGGTGGCGATGTTACCCTTGATGCAGGTTCTGGCTTTACTAACTATACCTGGACTCCGGGCGGCGAAAATACCCAAACCATTACTGTTGCTACCAGCGGCCTTTACGCTGTTACTGTAATAAGCACCGATGGTTGCGTGGGTTCTGCTACTAATACAATCAACGTAGCCCTTGTTCCTGATACCTTTGTATCGGCACCTATATTGGGAGATGTAACTGTATTCTGCGTAGGTACTAACATAAACACTACCCTTGATGCAGGTCCGGGCTACACCAGCTACACCTGGAACCCGGGTAACGTTCAATCGCAAACGCTTAACGTAACTGCCCCTGGTACTTATGTTATCACGGTACAAAATTCATTAGGTTGCGAGTTTGTAGACTCTGTTGATGTTGGTTACTCAACTATCGACGCGTTAATTATACCTAATGGGCCACTATTATTCTGTTTAGGTGATAGTGTTCAACTAACTGTTGACCCTGCATATTCTTACCAATGGAGTAGCGGTTCTACCACACAAGCTATAGAGGTTACCCAAACAGGCACCTATGTTGTAACTGTTGCAGACCAGTATGGTTGCGAGGCTACCGATAGCATTGATGTTACAGTTGAATTCCCTCCTATTGCCGACTTTAACTACGGACAAGAGAGCAACTCGCTAGACATGAACTTCTACGATTTCTCTTCTAACGGTACTACTTACGATTGGGATTTTGGCGATAACAGCGCAGGAAGCACTGATCAAAACCCTGTACACACGTTCCCATTACCGGGCGATTATACTGTAACATTAACTGTTACCAATAGCTGCGGTGAAGACGTGTACACCATTGTAGTTCCTGTTAAAACCGTTGGTTTACCTGAACTTGATATTGAGAAGTTTACCGTTTACCCTAACCCAACCGATGGTATGCTACAGGTACGTTTTAATTCTACCAGCAGCCAGGCTATTGATGTTAGGATTATGAATATGTTAGGCCAACAATTGATGGGCGACAGCATGAACAACTTTAGCGGAGCGTTCCAAAAATCGTACGATTTAAGCTCACTTTCTTCAGGTGTTTATTTGTTCCAGATTGTTACCGAAAAAGGCTCTCGTACCGAGAGGGTAATCGTATCTAAATAACACTTGTTACAATAATATACTCAAAGTCCCGTCTGTTATAGGCGGGACTTTTTTGTAATACCTTTGCAGTTAATGAATAAGTTTAAAAGGTTGTTTGCCTATACGCGCCCATACAGTAAGTATGTAGGGCTTAATATAGTGTTCAACATCTTATCGGTAATATTTGGGCTGTTTACCATTGCTATGGTAATACCCTTTTTGCGCCTTATTTTTAAACTGGAAGACACTACACAGGCTGCCACTCCCGCAACGGGGGGTATGCAACATGCCAAAGAATATTTCTACGGGCAGCTAAGCGGTTTTATAAACCTGTACGGGCAGCAATACGCCCTGCTAATGCTGTGCCTGGGCATAGTAATACTCTTCTTCTTAAAAAACCTGTTCCGCTACTTAGCCATGTACTTTTTGGCCCCGGTGCGCAATGGTGTGGTATCAGACCTTAGGCAAAAGGTTTACAACAAGATTTTAGGCCTGCCGCTGGGCTATTTTTCTGACGAGCGTAAGGGCGATATAATGTCGCGCACAACGAGCGATGTAGCAGAGGTAGAATGGTCTATTATGAGCGGGCTGGAGATGGTTTACCGCGAGCCGCTGAGTATACTTATAACACTGGGTATGCTGTATTTTGTAAGCCCTGAGTTAACCATAACATCGCTGGTGCTATTGCCTATTGCCGGTTTGCTGATAGGCAGGTTGGGGAAGACACTTAAAAAATCATCAAGCCTTGGGCAAAGCAAACTGGGCGAAATACTCAGCCTGATTGATGAAACCCTGGGTGGCCTGCGCATAATAAAAGGCTTTACTGCCGAAGGGCAGATGAAAGAGAAGTTTAAGGCCGAAAACAGCGCCTTTACCCGCCTGCAAAACACCATTTACCGCCGTAGGGATTTAGCGTCGCCATTGAGCGAATTTTTAGGTACTACCGTAATGGTAATACTGATTTGGATAGGCGGTAGCCTTATATTATCAGGAGATAAAAAACTCAACCCCGAGGAGTTTATATTCTTCATTGCTCTGTTCTCGCAAATACTCAATCCTGCAAAGGCCCTGACATCGGCATGGTATAACCTGCAAAAGGGTTTTGCATCGTTAGACCGGATAGACCATATACTGGATGCAGAAGATACGGTAGCTGAAAAGGCCAACCCGGCAGTTATTATAGACTTTGAGCACGCTATAGAATACAAAAACCTGAGTTTTAAGTACAACACCAAAAACGTGTTGAACAACATCAACCTGAAGATAGAAAAAGGCAA
>JBIPNX010000496.1:0-4106 GCA_044378145.1 Flavobacteriales bacterium
GGGCCTTGTGGGCCTGCGGGACCTACCGGTCCTTGAGCTCCATCAACACCATTTGTTCCGTTTGTTCCATCTATACCATCTGCTCCGGCAGGACCTTGTGGACCTACTGGACCTGGATCACCTTGAGGACCTTGAATACCTTGAGCACCATCGGCGCCATCAGCACCCGCAGGACCTTGCGGACCTGGGTCACCTTGTGGGCCTTGAATACCTTGAGCACCATCAGCACCGGCCGGGCCTTGTGGGCCTGCTGGACCTACCGGTCCTTGAGCTCCATCAACACCATTTGTTCCGTTTGTTCCATCTATACCATCTGCTCCGGCAGGACCTTGTGGACCTGCTGGACCTACCGGTCCTTGAGCACCATCAACACCGTTTGTTCCGTTTGTTCCATCTATACCATCTGCTCCGGCAGGACCTTGTGGACCTACTGGACCTGGATCACCTTGTGGGCCTTGAATACCTTGAGCACCATCGGCGCCATCAGCACCCGCTGGGCCTTGTGGGCCTGCGGGACCTACCGGTCCTTGAGCTCCATCAACACCATTTGTTCCGTTTGTTCCATCTATACCATCTGCTCCGGCAGGACCTTGTGGACCTACTGGACCTACCGGTCCTTGAGCGCCATCAATACCATCAGCACCCGCAGGACCTTGTGGACCTGGGTCACCTTGTGGGCCTTGAGCACCATCAGCACCGGCCGGGCCTTGTGGGCCTGCGGGACCTACCGGTCCCTGAGCGCCGTCTATACCATTTGTTCCATTAGCACCAGTTGGGCCAGCGGGACCTTGAATACCTTGTTGTCCTTGAGAACCTGTTGCTCCCGATGGGCCTTGAGGACCAATAGGACCTTGCGCGCCTGTAGCTCCCTGAGGACCCACAGGGCCAATAAGACCTTGCGAACCCGTTGGACCTGCTGGGCCTTGAGCACCTGTTGCGCCTTGTAAACCAGTAGCACCATTAGCACCGGTAGGACCTACTAATCCTTGCGGACCAGGAGCCCCTTGTGGACCGGCAGGACCAACAGGACCTTGCGAACCTGTAACACCGCCAATACCTTGAGGACCAGTTGCACCTGTTGGGCCTTGCGCACCATTAACAGTGCCTGCAAATAAAGCGTATGGTACAGACCATAGCTTCATAGTGCCCATATTTATATAACCCGTTCCTGTATTTGCCCTGATTCTGGCAAAGGTCTCTGAAGAACCCCATGGGATGTTAGCAAAGGAAGTTTGAATACCTCCTATTTGCACACCTGTTCCAATTACAAGATTAAACAAACCAAACTGGTTGGTCTGTAAATTCAAGTGTTCTTCTTCGTACTGAATTGTTGGGGCTATTGTATCAGACAATATTGCAACCCTAATATCAATTGGCGTATTAGCCAAAATTGTACCTGAGTTATCCCTTGCTACAGCCTGA
This sequence comes from Flavobacteriales bacterium, assembly GCA_044378145.1. Taxonomy (GTDB): domain Bacteria; phylum Bacteroidota; class Bacteroidia; order CAMBQF01; family CAMBQF01; genus CAMBQF01. The sequence continues at coordinate 1,423 of JBIPNX010000496.1, forward strand.
TAATTTACCCCCTGTGGAGGAGCCGGCTGTGCAAAACCCATTTGTATTATTACTAGTACGAAAAGGGTTGATAATAAAAATCTTAAACGTAATGTTTTTTTCATAAGCTACATTTTCAACATGATAATGTTCAAAAGTAACTTTTTGAAACTATTATTCAAATTGGAATTAAATATTACACAGCTAAATTTTAATTGTAAAAATCAGGCAAGATTACAAAGCTCTGAAAAACAACATATTAAAAATTAATAACTTTTGATTTGGTTAAAAAAAAACACAATTAATTACATGGTGAAACACTGATATATATTGGATTAACATTAAACCTACCAAATTTCAGAAGACCTGTTTCCCATACAAAAAAGAATATCAAGAGAACTCATGTTAGGCAAAAAACCAAATTTTTCGGTAAATACCTGTCGATAGGATTTTGCCTGATAAACACTCGGAACTTTGGGGCTAATAGAATATCTATAGTCGTTTGCGTTATTATCAACCGGAGTAAATTTATCGGAGAGTTTTATTTCACTTTTCAGTTTAAATAACACAAGCAACTGCTTAAGCAAGTCTGTATTAAACTCAAATAGTAATTGGTACCGTTTAGTATAATATGGATTAATATAATCGGCATAGTGTTCAAAGTACGCAGAACCACCATAAGCAGAGGAAATAGAGCGCCAATGGGCAGTTTGCCAATTAACAGAATAATCTATCTCTACTTCAGTTATTAGCTGGTTATTATTCTTGCCCTTTTTAAGTGGAATGATTAGCGATAATGGACCATTCGCACTTAGAATAACTGCTCTGTTCCTGTATGTTTGCTTAACAAAATGTTCTTTTGTCTCAAGCTCTATCGCATTGTATTTTGCAATAATGCTGATGTATTCAACAGGAGGTAAATATGCAGTGCTCAACAACGGGCTTTCCATGGCAATTAATCAATAGAACGGAATAAACGATCGTACCTTATACTGCGGTTTTCATCAACCGACATCCATATAAACCAAGCCTTGCCTACAATATGGTCTTCGGGTACAAAGCCCCAGAAACGGGAGTCAGACGAATTATCCCTGTTATCGCCCATCATAAAATAATAGTTCTGCTTAAACGTATAGCTGTTTACATTTTGGCCATTTAGCTTGATATATGGGCCGTTTACTTTTAAATCGTTATGCTCATAAACGCGGATAATACGTTCATAAAGTTTGATATTATTTTGATCTAACGTTACTGTTTGTCCTTTTTTAGGAATGTATAAAGGACCGAAGAAATCGAGGTTCCAAGGGTAGGCAGCACTTTGAGGGAATATTTCCTGTATCCTTCTGTTTGGGCCATAGCATACCAGCCTAACGGTATCAACATCTTTAACTGTCATCAAACTATCGACTAACGAAGTAGGGATACTGAATTGATAAAAGCTAAGACTTGTAACCGGAGTTGCCTGCCCAAAGCCTTTGCCATTAAAATATTCCGGCTGAACATTACATGTCATCTCGGCCATGAAATTGTATTGCGCTAATGGCGGAGCAACCTGAGCCTTGTGGTCTATTTGCACTAATTTATTTTCTATAACCAGCGTATCGCCCGGTAATGCAATACAGCGTTTGATATAATTTATGCGTCGGTCAATAGGATGTGTATCATCGGCAGGGTAATTAAACACCACTACATCTCCCCTATCGACTTCTTCCATACCAGGCAGCCTGAAATAAGGCAGCTGTATCTTATCAAAATACGAATTGTTTTGCCCCATTGCATTTTGCACAAACGGAATAGCCAGCGGAGTAATTGGCATACGGGGACCATAATTTACTTTGCTAACCAAAATATAATCGCCCATTAGCAGAGTGCCCTCCATAGACTGACTGGGAATATTATAGGTCTCGAACCAAAATGGTTTTATATAGGCTGTAACCAGCACAATGGCTAAGATAATTGCCTCGGCCCACTCGCGCATCATAGGTAAATGCGTTGCATTTTTATTTCTTACGCCGACATATTGTACCCTTTTATTTATGGCAATGAAAAACAGGTAGAAAACGCCAAAAACTAAGCCTAATAAAAAATGATAGAACTTTTTTTTGCCGAAAGAATGCAACAAATCAAAAAAAGAAATCATTACAAAGAGAAAGCCCACAACAGGCAATAACATTAGGATAAGCCAGTACCAGCGGCGGCCAGTAAGCTTTAATATATTGAGGATGTTGATTACCGGAACAAATGCCAGCCAAGGCTTTACACCTGCTTTTTTAAACAGCAAAAAGAGTGAGGCATGCAATAAAACTATTGCAACTATAAACAGCGTAATAATTATGGACGGTGATATAATAATCAAACCCGAATAGCTTAAAGTTCTATCAATAACTCATACATAGTGCCGGGAGCACCATCGTTATCTGTAACGACTATAAACACGTATTTGTTATTTGATTTACGAAGCAAGGTAAGTGATTCTACTTTACCCTCTAATATATCATGAAAAGCAACCTGCTTATCGGGTGCCCATGAATTATCATTTAAACGGGCACTAACGTTTGAGAAATATCCAATGGCGCTGCCAACTACTTTACCATCGTAATATGCATTTGTAGTAAGTTCGGCAGCTGCAGTATAGAACAACGTATCGGTTTCTTCCATGTAAAAAGCACCGGTAAACCCTGCTTTTGTATTTGCAATATCAAGCG
>JBIPNX010000495.1:0-4101 GCA_044378145.1 Flavobacteriales bacterium
CAAATATATAGTATATTATTATAAAAAATATTGCAACAAGAGTTTGGAATAAAGAAAACTTATCTATCTTTGCACCCCCAATCACACAGACGTTCTTTTACACACTGTAACAAATCTGAAAAAAAACTTCAAATAAGTTTTGGTAGATTTAAAAAGGGTTGTACATTTGCAGCCCCGAAAAATCGAGAAAAAAAGAAGCTTAAAAAAAAGTTTAAATTTTTTCAAAAAAGATTTGGTGATTCGAAAAAGGGTTGTACATTTGCACCCCCGAAACGAACGGGATCTTCGAAAGAGATAACAACAGTTCTTTGAAAATATTGAAGAAGGCTAAATAGAAATAGCAAGCGACCCTGGAATATTATGACCTCGCGGTCAATTCCAACAATAAAAGAGGTAGTGACAACAACACTATTTCCTAGAACAAAATCAGTTCAGGATTAACAATTCAAACTACAACGGAGAGTTTGATCCTGGCTCAGGATGAACGCTAGCGGCAGGCCTAATACATGCAAGTCGAACGGCAGCGGGTGTAGCAATACATGCCGGCGAGTGGCGCACGGGTGCGTAACGCGTATGCAACCTACCCATAACAGGGGGATAGCCCGGAGAAATTCGGATTAATACCCCATAACATAATTGATGTGGCATCACATTATTATTAAAGCTACAAAGCGGTTATGGATGGGCATGCGTGACATTAGTTTGTTGGTGAGGTAACGGCTCACCAAGACTACGATGTCTAGGGGTTCTGAGAGGATGATCCCCCACACTGGTACTGAGACACGGACCAGACTCCTACGGGAGGCAGCAGTAAGGAATATTGGGCAATGGAGGCAACTCTGACCCAGCCATGCCGCGTGAAGGATGAAGGCCCTATGGGTTGTAAACTTCTTTTGTATGGGAATAAACGCAGTTACGTGTAACTGTTTGAATGTACCATAAGAATAAGCACCGGCTAACTCCGTGCCAGCAGCCGCGGTAATACGGAGGGTGCAAGCGTTATCCGGATTTATTGGGTTTAAAGGGAGCGTAGGCGGGATTGTAAGTCAGTGGTGAAAGCCCGTAGCTCAACTACGGAACTGCCATTGATACTGCAGACCTAGAGTACACTTGAAGTGGGCGGAATGTGTCATGTAGCGGTGAAATGCTTAGATATGACACAGAACACCAATTGCGAAGGCAGCTCACTAAATTGTAACTGACGCTGAGGCTCGATAGCGTGGGGATCAAACAGGATTAGATACCCTGGTAGTCCACGCCGTAAACGATGATTACTCGATGTTGGCGATACACTGTCAGCGTCTGAGCGAAAGCATTAAGTAATCCACCTGGGGAGTACGGTCGCAAGACTGAAACTCAAAGGAATTGACGGGGGCCCGCACAAGCGGAGGAGCATGTGGTTTAATTCGATGATACGCGAGGAACCTTACCAGGGCTTGAAAGACAGGAGACCGTTGCGGAAACGTGACTTTTCTTCGGAACTGCTGTCTAGGTGCTGCATGGCTGTCGTCAGCTCGTGCCGTGAGGTGTCGGGTTAAGTCCCATAACGAGCGCAACCCCTATCTTCAGTTGCCAACAGGTAATGCTGGGGACTCTGGAGAAACTGCCCGCGCAAGCGGTGAGGAAGGCGGGGATGACGTCAAGTCAGCACGGCCCTTACGTCCTGGGCTACACACGTGCTACAATGGTTGGTACAGAAGGCAGCTACACCGCGAGGTGATGCAAATCTCAAAAACCAATCTCAGTTCGGATCGGAGTCTGCAACTCGACTCCGTGAAGCTGGATTCGCTAGTAATCGCGTATCAGCAATGACGCGGTGAATACGTTCCCGGGCCTTGTACACACCGCCCGTCAAGCCATGGAAGTTGGGGGGACCTAAAGTCGGTTGCCGTAAGGCGCTGCCTAGGGTAAAACCAATAACTGGGGCTAAGTCGTAACAAGGTAGCCGTACCGGAAGGTGCGGCTGGAACACCTCCTTTCTGGAGCTTACCTTGGCAATGTACATTACTATGTATAATGTCTATTGGTCGCTGCTATTTCTTCCTTTCTTCAACCTTATTAATTTATTACCCAAAACGAGCTCGGTGATATTGAACAAATCACTCTGAGCAATAGGAAATTGAGCAATCAATAGTCCCGTAGCTCAGTTGGTTAGAGCACTACACTGATAATGTAGGGGTCTGCAGTTCAAATCTGCACGGGACTACAAAACTCGTATTGGGGGATTAGCTCAGCTGGCTAGAGCGCCTGCTTTGCAAGCAGGAGGTCATCGGTTCGACTCCGATATTCTCCACTTTTGGCCTTTTTTAATTAAAATGAATTAAAAAAGTTAGTACAGTTCTTTAGATATTGATGAATTTGCCCAACGGAAGGGCAATCCCAGCCAACTTAGGTCAGCAGGGAGAGGTATGCGGTTCAATTCCCATATTCATCACATTACCTTGATATATATAGTAATGTATATAGAAGATTAGAAGGTAAACGTTCTTTGACATGTTGAAAGAAAATATAGAGTTAACAAGGTTCATTAACTAGCAATAGTTATGAACGAGTAAAAAAGTAAGCAAGGGCACACGGAGGATGCCTTGGCTCTCAGAGGCGATGAAAGACGTGATAAGCTGCGATAAGCTACGGGGAAGTGCAAATAACTTTTGATCCGTAGATTTCTGAATGGGGAAACCTATATAGTTGAAGACTATATGCGAAAGCGCTAACCCGGAGAACTGAAACATCTAAGTACCCGGAGGACAAGAAAATAACAATGATTCCCGAAGTAGTGGCGAGCGAAATGGGAAGAGCCCAAACCAGGGTTGTTTAGGCAACACTGGGGTTGTAGGACTGCAACGTGGACTTAAAATACATAATAGAACCATCTGGAAAGTTGGGCCATAGAGGGTGATAGCCCCGTACATGAAATGGATTTTATACCTAGCAGTATCCTGAGTACCGCGAGACTGGAGAAATCTTGTGGGAATCTGCCGGCACCATCCGGTAAGGCTAAATACTCCTGAGAGACCGATAGTGCACTAGTACTGTGAAGGAAAGGTGAAAAGAACCTCGAACAGAGGAGTGAAATAGAACCTGAAACCGTGTGCTTACAACCGGTAGGAGTCCCCTTGTGGGATGACTGCGTGCCTTTTGCATAATGAGCCTACGAGTTACTCTTCACTGGCAAGGTTAAGTCTTTAAGGGACGCAGCCGAAGCGAAAGCGAGTCTGAATAGGGCGTACAGTCAGTGGAGGTAGACGCGAAACCTTGTGATCTACCCATGGTCAGGATGAAGGACAGGTAACACTGTCTGGAGGTCCGAACTGATAAGCGTTGAAAAGCTTCCGGATGAACTGTGGGTAGGGGTGAAAGGCTAATCAAACTGGGAAATAGCTCGTACTCCCCGAAATGCATTTAGGTGCAGCGTTGAGGTAGAGTATCATAGAGGTAGAGCTACTGATTGGGCTAGGGGGCTTCACCGCCTACCAAACCCTGACAAACTCCGAATACTATGATATATACTCAGCAGTGAGGCTGTGGGTGCTAAGGTCCATGGCCGAGAGGGAAAGAACCCAGACCATCAGCTAAGGTCCCCAAATCTATACTAAGTTGGTCTAACGTTGTTTGATTGCATTGACAGCTAGGATGTTGGCTTGGAAGCAGCCATTCATTTAAAGAGTGCGTAACAGCTCACTAGTCGAGCGATCGAGCGTGGATGATAAACGGGCATAAGTATAGTACCGAAGCTATGGAATCCGTAAGGATTGGTAGGGGAGCATTCCGGCAGCGCTGAAGGTGTGGCGTAAGCCATGCTGGAGCAGCCGGAAAAGCAAATGTAGGCATGAGTAACGATAATGCGGGCGAGAAACCCGCACGCCGTAAAACCAAGGTTTCCTGAACAACGTTAATCGGTTCAGGGTTAGTCGGGACCTAACGAAAACCCGAAAGGGGTATTGGATGGACAGCAGGTTAATATTCCTGTACCTGCATACAATTCGATGAAGTGACGGATTGACGTAGTTACTGCGTGCTGACGGAATAGCACGCTGAGCCGAGCCCTCGGGCAAAGCGAAGTAATGAACTCGGTTCCTAGAAAAGCTTATAAGGTTAGTT
>JBIPNX010000257.1:0-4097 GCA_044378145.1 Flavobacteriales bacterium
TGGTACCGTACTGTTTTAAATTAGGCCCGGGGCAAAGTAAAGCTTACAATTGTTCCTTCTCCAATTACACTGGCAACGCTTATTTCTCCTTTACATAATTGAACAAATTCTGCAGTAATTAATAACCCAAGACCGGTCCCTTTTTCGCCTTCGGTGCCTTTTGTGTTTTTGTTTTTTACCGGTTCAAATAAGTTATCAATTCTTTCAGGTTCTATTCCAACGCCAGTATCTGCTATATTAACCTTTATCATGTTATTTTCAATCTGCTGTGCTGTAACGGAAATTTTACCGCCCGGTTTGGTAAATTTTATAGCATTGCTCATTATGTTGCGCATAATGGTACGAAGTAAGAGTACATCACTAGTAACAAAAATATCGTTGGGTATATTGTTTTCAAATTTAATACCCTTGTTTATCATTTGTAGTTTCAACACATCGGCCGGGTAGCACGAAATTTCATTTAAGTTTAACCTTTCGTTTTTGCAATCAATTTCGCCACGTTGGCTGCGTGCCCATGTCAATAAATTATCCAGCAGATTATAGGTGTTGGCTGCAGAACCTTTAAGCATAGTTAAGGTCTCATCGTCGCGCAGGTCTTTATCTTCAATCATTAACTCTATAAACTTGTGTATGTTACCCATAGGGCCTTTAAGGTCGTGTGCAACAATGGAGAAGAGTTTGTCTTTTGTGTTATTAAGTTTCTCAAGTTCTTTGTTCTTCTCTTCTAATTCAATAGTGCGTTCTTGTACTTTTTGTGTAAGTACAGCATTCTGCTCCAAAACAAGGGCTTTGTTCATGCTTATTTGTGCCAATGTTTGTTTTTGCGATAACTCAGCTTCTTCGCGCAGCAAGGCAATACGGTCGGCAACGGCTATAGACAAGAAAGTAATATCAAAAGCAGAGCCTATTTGCCATGCATTAGTAAAGTACCATTTATAGGGTAAAAAGCCAATGCGCTGTACAAGGGTTATAATTATTCCAATTAGTAAAAAGCTCCATGCAAATGTAAAATGGCGTGCCGGCCTAAAGCCCCTGCGCAGTAATAGCAAGCCGGTAATTAACATTAATATACTGCCACCAATATTGGCAATTTGTACTAATTGAATAGCATAATAATCCTGTCCAAATAAATTTAAGGGAAAAGCTAACAGTGTTAGCCCAATGGTAACCCAATACCACTTGTGCAGGTGGGGCGTATTTTTTTTGGTTTCTAAAAATCGCATACTAAAGAAGAGCGATATAGCTGATAGCCCAAAAAGAGAAGGCTCCCAATTGTTTAATTCAGGAAAATTGGGCCACAAATGTTGAAAGGTATAGCCGCTTATATGGGCCATAATAAGCCCGGTTATCAACACGTGCAGTAAATAATAAATGTATATAGAGTCGCGCCACGAAATAAATATTAATATCGTGTATACCACAATTAGTATAACAAAGCCAAAGTAGATACCCTGAAAAAAATTTTCTTTACCTATTGATGAGTTAAGGTTGTCAATAGAATAAAGTGTTAGCGGAAGCTGTAGGTTATACGATGAACGTACCCGTATGTAAACACGTTCTATATCCGGTTTTAATTCAAATATTATCCGGTTATTATCTATTTGCCTTTGGCTAAAAGGGTAAGCACACCCTGAATAAAAACTATCAACCACCCCCTCTTTATCTATACCGAAATACTCGACGGTATCAAGCATAGGGTAATCAAGCATTAAGGCAATATCCTCACCGGTAGTGTTTTTAATATTAAAGCATACCCAATAGGCTACATTACTGTTATTAAAACTTGGAACATTAAATCCGGGATTGCTAAAATTGTTAAGAAAGGTTGATTTACTTACATCTTTAAAGCCAAGCTTAGTGCCTTTGTCTCTATAAACGCGTACATCATTTGATATGGAAAGCGAAGACTTTGAATTAAATACTATAGTATCGCTTAAACCGGCTTTAGAAACTAAGCTTACTAGAATTAACGTAAATATCGCCAACAGCTTATTCATCTCCCTTAGGTAGTATTTATGGTTTTGGTTTATATAATATAGCTAAATAATAGCGGCAAAAAAAATGCAGTTTCTTACAAAATCTTACAATGCTAGTTGGATATTTGTTTAGAGTTCTATCCTTTTTTTTGCCAAATCAAGGGCAAAATCAAGCTGTTCTTCCGGGCTTAAATCGGTGTTATCCAATATTATAGCATCTGTTGCACGGGTAAGCGGATTGTCTACCCGGGTAGAATCTATATGGTCGCGTTCGGCAAGGTTAGACCTAACATCAACCATTGTAGTATGGTAGCCTTTAGAAATAAGCTCTTCATATCTCCTTACAGCCCTTATTTCAGGGTCTGCAGTCATAAATATCTTTAATTCTGCTTTTGGGAATACATTGGTGCCTATATCACGGCCATCCATTACAAGGCCCTTATGCTCGTCGTAGCTGCGTTGCAGGTCAACCAGCTTGGTACGAACCTCTTTAACAGCGCTAATAGGGCTTACTAATGATGAAATCTCGCCCTGGCGTATTTTATCTTCAACATTAACACCATTTAGTAATGTTTCAGACTTTTGGTTTTGAGGATTGAAGTGGAAATCAATAATAATATTAGGCAATGCATTAACCAAAAAGTCGTGATCAAAATGGCCGTCTTTTATTATGCCTTTGTTTAGCGCGTATAAAGTTACCGCACGGTACATTGCGCCCGAATCTATATACTTATAGTTTAATGCCCTGGCCAGCGCTTTGGCTAGCGTGCTTTTTCCGCACGATGAAAACCCGTCAATGGCAATTGTGATTTTTCCCTTCATCAATTAATAAACAGCAACTCAAATACTTTGCTGCAAAGAAACGGGTATTTATTAATAGATAAGCTAAAACAGGGTTATTTTTTAACCCATTCAGACAGATTTGTCGATAAGGTGAAATGGTTTGGCGAACCCGCTAAGTGGTACGCAGCCCTGCCATATTCAATCTTAATTTTAGATATTTTAATGCCGATACCCCACGATAGGCCAACAGTACCTTTTTTGGTGTCTACCGCCATTTCTTTACGGCGCTGGTAGTTGTATGCAAAACGTACCGATAAAAACTTGGCAGGGCTAAATTCGCCGCCTATTACTACGTGGCGCATAAACTTATCTATGCCGTTTACCTTACGTTCTACAGGTTCTCCTGTTAAAGGATCGGTGCCGGGGCTGCGTACAGTGTCAATATAGGCGTAGTTAAATTTTTGCAGGTTGTGGAATATTAATGAGAAGCGGAATGGTAAATGTTTAAACCCTTTAGAAATACCCAACTGTATATCAATTGGCATGCGCTCATAATTGGTAGAGTAGGGGTTTAATTGCGTTCCCAGGTTGCGGAACAATAACGATGCTGTAAACTTCTTGTCATCGTTATGGTACGTAGCGCCAATATCAGTAGAAAGCCCGGTAGAGCCATAGCTTTCCATTTTAGATATAATACCCTTTAGGTTTACACCAACGGTAAGCACACTGTCAAAAAACTCGCGGGAGTAGCCAACTGCTAAGCAATAATCGCCACCGGTAAAGGTGCCTGTTATATTGCCGGTTTCATCAGCAGCATCAAACTTACCGTAGTTAACGTATTGCATGCCTGCATAGAAGTTGCCAATGCCATTGTAGCTCCGGGCGTATGATGCGTAGCCGTATTTAACATCAGAAAACCAGTCGATATAGCTTAGCGATGCATGGTTATGCATTTTAGGGTTAAGCAACGATGGGTTTAAATAGGGGGTATTAACATCATCGTCGTAAATATTCATCAGGTAACCGCCCATAGCTGTGGTACGTGCAGAGTTGGGCAGGTTTAAAAACTGAAAAACCCCGTTGCCTCCAATTTGGGCCGACACAACCGTTGAAATAAAAAAGCTACCGAGTATAAAAAGCTTACGCATATTACAAAGAAAGGGAATATTAGGGCTTAAACGGAATAGGTGAGAAAATATTTTAAAACCCTTTCTTTTGAATTCTATTGTGCACATCGTTTACCTGCATTAATGCAGCGGAGCAATAAAATGGGTGCAACTCCATAACCAGTCGGCCCGCAACAATGGCAGGGTCTGTAGCTGTTAGCTTTTGAGCTTC
>JBIPNX010000256.1:0-4097 GCA_044378145.1 Flavobacteriales bacterium
TCACCGTTATCAGGTTGAGAGATTAAAAGGTTCTCAATATCAACGCCTAATTTTTTAGCGTAAAAACGGTCAAAGGCATGCTCCGCATCAATAAACGCGGCAATGCCTCCATTTTTTTGCACGTTGGCAATAGCGTGTATGGCCAATGTTGTTTTACCTGACGATTCAGGACCGTAAATTTCTACTACCCTGCCCTTAGGGAAACCACCAATGCCTAAAGCGGCATCCAGGCCGATAGAACCTGTAGAAATAGATTCAATCTGGTCAATTGCATCATCACCCATGCGCATAATAGCGCCTTTACCGTACGATTTCTCTAATTTGTCTAATGTAAGTTGAAGGGCTTTCAACTTCTCTGCTTGCACATCTTTGCTCATAGTTTCTAAAATATATGTCTCTTAAACTGTAAAAATAAGAAATAAGCCCCCTCAAAAAGGGGCTGTTAATAACTATAAATGCACTTGTTTTCCACAATGCTGTTCTGCTACGGGCGGTAGTTAAATCTCTGTTTTTGCGCATTGGAACTCTCCCCCCGTCCCCCTCTCTTAAAATTAAGAGAGGGGGTGACCGTTCTGCATTACCCCTTGGGGTTAATCTCCCTGTGTCGGGGGAGAGTTAAAACCTTACGGGCCTGCCCAGGCTGTAACGCCTGTGGCGGTAGTAGAAGCTGTTAATTCTGCGCACTAGTTTATCTCCTCTTGAGAGGAGTACCTCCCGCTTTGCGGGAGGGGAGGTGTGTTACATTGACAAATACACACCCCGTCCCGATAGTTATCGGGACACCCCTCTCAAGAGGGGATGTTTCTACTTCGCTTTCTGTTGTAGTAAAATTTGAACTTTTCGCTGGCATTGTTCGGCTTGTTTTTAGTTTACTACAAAGGTACAGCCCCAACACCCCCTTTGTCAAGATAATTTAGTGAACCACTACCAACTTCTCCCTGCCGAGTAGTTTATTAGTGCTTGAATACACCACCAGATTGTAAATGCCATTAGGCATATCGGCGATACTAAAGCTTTGTGTGCCGCCTGTGGTTATTGATGCTGACTTAACCAACTGACCTTGCAGGCTATAGATTTGGAGAATACCTGTGTTATGCATTATTGGTAAATCTATACTTACATCATCTTCTGCCGGATTGGGGTATATAGATAACCTAAAATCATCTTCCTCTAATTCCTCAACATCATTAACGCAACTTAAATCCAAGCAGCCATTTGCATCGGTTTTGATTGCCAAAAAATTCTGGCTACCTTGATAATACATCCAGCCACACGCAATAAGTCCGTTATCATAAGTTTCTTGAACATGAAAAAAATAACTCTCAGATGAATCGGCTGGTAAATTTTCTGCTGTATAATACCTTAACCAAAGACTATCTCCATTAGAACTAGTTTTTAGCAATACTGCAAACTGTTTCTGAAAACCATTCTCAAATGTATAGCCCGCAGAAACTAAGCTACCATCACTCAATTCCGTAATGGAAAAGAGGATTTGACCATATTCAATTGCTTTCCCAAATTTTCTTGTCCAAATTGTATCTCCATTATTTATATCAATTTTCGCAACGTATAAGTATCCCTTAAAATCTGACGGCCAATTATTAATTGGGCTGTATCCACTGGCTATTGCTAAATTTCCATCACTCGTATTAATAACACACGCATTTACATTGGTATCAAATTCACTTGAATATTTATGTATCCATTGTAGCACGCCCAAGCTGTCTGTTTTAATTACATATGGATACCGGACACTGGGAGGATTGCCATAACTGGTCGCGCCACCAATACAAAAACCTTTATCTGGGTTTTGAATAATAAAAGTGCCAAGTGCCAGATTATCTTCGATATAGATTTGGGTCCATTCAAAATTACCCAAACTGTCTGTTTTAATAATTCTTGCTACCATAGTACCCGCAATTGTATCTTCTTCTGAAGAACCGACAATTGCAAATCCTTTATCGCTTGTCTCAATAACATCAAATGCTGTTTCATTAGGAACAATGTCATATTGTTTTGTCCATAATGTATCACCATTGCTATTAAACTTGATTAATAGAACATCTGAATAACCGCTGGTGTCTAAAACAGCTCCGGCCATAATCATACCGCTATCGCTTGTGATTTTTGAAAAGCCCGCCCAGCCTGTAAAATAGTGTTTATATGGGTGTTGAATTATTGTTGAATCAATTTTATTTCCTAGCTGATCAATTTTGATTAAATATAAAATTGAGTGGGTATCTGTAAGCCGTGTACCAAAAACCCATGAATAATTCTCAAACGTACATACACTTGCTGATAGCTCGGTATAACTACTATTATATCTTTTGTTAAACCAATTCTGCCCAAAAACATTGCTACCTATTGCCATAACAAAGGCAACAAGCAGGATTATTTTCAGGTTGGTTTTCATATTAAGCAAGATAGTAATTTCTGCGTTAGTGCAATACTACCAACTTCTCCCTGCCAAGTAATTTATTGGGAGCAGAATATACCACCAGGGTGTAAATGCCATTTGGCATTTCTGCAACTCTAACACTTTGTGTGCCGCCTGTGGTTATAGTTACCGACTTAACCAATTGCCCTTGCAGGTTATAGATTTGCAAGGTGCCTGTATTGTACATAATAGGTAAATCTATGCTAACGTATTCCTCTGCCGGGTTAGGATATATTTTATACGATACTGGTTTAAGTGCTTCTGAAATTGATGTTGTAAAATCTCCTATTGTATCTTGATAATTATTCTTTATTGCATATTGAAATACTAAGTAACGAATAGCACTTTCTGACGGGTAATCAAACTCTCCAAACCCTCCAATACCTTCTATAAAATTACTGTTCCAACTGCATGATTCAAAATTAAGATTACAACCGGCTGTGAAAAATGATTCATTCCTTAAGCCCCAATTATCGAATGATAGCGAGTGGCTTATTAGTGTATCATAAGTGGTGTAGGTTGGTATAATAGGGCGACCTATGTGGTTATTTAAATAGGAATTATATATAGAGTCTTTTAATAAACCATAAGTAACAGTATCGAGATAAGTTTCATATACCCAATCGCCATTGGGAAGGGTTGGGGCGTGCGCTTTATCTACATTTATAATATAGTCCACTGAACTGCTATCATTGTTAAACTCCTTGTTTAACACTCCAAATTTATACTGGTCAAATCCTACCCCTGTTCCTGCATGGGTAAAGCAAATAATATCGTTTACGGTCCAATTGTAAACCTGTCCAAAAGTCATATTTTGGGCATAACCATTAATGCTAAAAAATGTAACGGCAACAAGCAGGATTATTTTCAGGTTGGTTTTCATTAGGTGTAAGGTAGTATATATTTTGTAAATACACACCCCGCCTGCGCTTCGCTTGGCACCCCCTCTCAAGAGGGGATATTTTACTCGCCGCCCGCCGCTGCAAGTATCTCCTTAGGATAAATCAGGTAATACTTTTGTACTTCTTTGGCTAGCGATGCTATGTTGTATTGGTCTGATGCCAGGGCAATGTCTTTTACCGTGCCGTCTTTATACTTAATGTTGATTTGCTCGCTAAGCTGGCTATAGGCGCTGTTCTTTATAGAGTCATTTATTACAAAGTAGTTAACCTCGTTATTAGTTAGGTTAAACAGCTTTTTGGTACGAGCCTTTACCTCATCAACATAGCTTTTGTTAAAGGCATTATTCTGAATCTCAATCTTAAGCAGCGTGCGGTTAACCAGGTTTTTAGCCAGGCTAGAGAGTATCCTGTCGCTATGGTAGCACCACTCTTTTAGCGATGCCATAATATCGTAATCATCCAGCCTGCTAAACAGTTCTAAGTATTCGGGGTTGGCTTTAAAATCGTCTATGGTAACCTCTTTGGTTAAAAAGGTTTTTAGGGGGGTTGATGCAAATACATCCTCGCCCTGCAGTGTTAATTCGCGGGCGCGTTTCAATATGTTTACCAAAACAGCCTCGGCTGCCAGTACTGTTTTATGCAAATACACCTGCCAATACATCAAACGGCGGGCTATAATAAACTTTTCTATGCTGTATATACCTTTGGCCTCAACCACTAAGGTATCGTCCACTACGTCCAACATTTTGATAATGCGG
>JBIPNX010000258.1:0-4088 GCA_044378145.1 Flavobacteriales bacterium
TGTATCGGGTGTGTTTAACGGCCCATACTCTTTAAACTGGAGCACCCCGGGTACTAAACTTATTACCCTTGATGTTACTGCTAACGGTTGTACCTCGCCTGTTACCATGCACACTGTAGTGGTTAACCCAACCCCTACTGCAAGCTTTATGGCATTAGACAGTGCAGTATGCGAAGGTGGCCCTATTACTTTAGTTTACAATGGCAATGCATCGCCGGGTGCAAACTACAACTGGTTTACTACCGGCGGCGCAACTGTATCGGGTACCGGCAATGGTCCGTTTACTGTAAACTACCCCGGCCCCGGCACTTACTACATTACCTTAACTGTAGACGAAAACGGTTGTACTTCGCCAATATCGGCTACCCTGCCTGTAACCGTTTTACCTAACCCTAATGCGTACTTTACCGTACCTGTTGGCGAGTGTTTTGGCAACAACAGCTACAACTTCTTAGCCCTTGGCCAGTTTACCTTCCAGGCTGATATTGCATGGAATTTTGGCCCTAACGCTAACGTACAAACCTCAACAATTATCAACCCAAGCAACATATCGTTTAACACTACCGGTGCGCAAACTGTAAGCCTAACCGTTACCGATAATGGTTGTACTTCTAATTTCAGCAACATGGTACAGGTGTATCCAGACCCTGTGATTAATTTTAGCGCTGACGAAGTACGTGGTTGTTCTCCGCTTGAGGTTCAGTTTACCGATAACTCAGGCTACGGTGGCCTTGCTACCTATCTATGGAATTTTGGTGATGGTGATACCTCATCATTACAAAACCCAATACATATTTACGAGCAGGCAGGCACTTACAGCCCAAGCTTAACCATAACCTTTAGTTCGGCTTGCGGTGGCAGCATTACCCAAAGCGGCTTGATTACCGTTTACCCACAACCGGTAGCAGGCTTTACCGCTACCCCTGAGCATACCGATATGTTTGACCCATTTGTTACCGTGGTTAACGATGGCAGCGGCGCTACCGCATGCTACTACACCATGGGCGATGGCGACACCCTTATGAACACCCTTGGCGGCACCCACGAGTATACCAACGCCGGTGTATACACCATTACCCAATTTGTAAGCAACAGCTTTGGCTGTGTTGATACCGCGCAACGTGTAATACGTATTGATGGCCAGTTTACCATTTATATACCAAACGCGTTTAGCCCTAACAACGATGGCATTAACGACAGCTTTGGCGCCAAAGGCACAATGGTAAACAACTTTACCCTTTACATTTTTGACCGTTGGGGTGAGTTGATATTTACCGGCCACGGTATTGACGATTACTGGGATGGCAGCGACCCATCTGGTAAACGCAGCCAGGTTGATGTGTACGTTTATAAAGTAGTTTACGATGAACCTAATGGTGACCAAAAACAAGCGGTGGGCACTGTTGCATTGATTGACTAAAAGATCCTTATCTGCCCTGTGGAGAGAAAGAGACATCCTTCCCCTTCCTAAGCCCATCTTATGGAAGGGGAAACCACGGGGATTTAAAAAAATTAGCAGAGCCCTTACTCAATATGAGTGGGGCTTTGTAATTATTATAGCACTATATACACTAACCCTGTATTACTCGCAATAATGAAAGATTATTTTTTGCTGCAATACAAAATGACCAACCGCAAGTTGAGCGTCTGGGGTAAACCCCTTTGTTTGCATTATTACTTTAGTAAAATACGTTAGCCCTAAATATTCAATTGTTGCAGACTGTTGCTTAGGTTGTTAGGCCAAGGTTTGGATATTTATCTTCCATTCAATATATTTACACAAATATCCTTTTTCCTATTTATAGGGATGAGGGTTATTTATCACAAGCCTCGCTCCATCGGGGCTTTGTGGTAGGCGAAAGTTTCTGGTTATAAAATTCTAACAACAAAACTATTGATTGCATGTAACGGTTTCCACGAACGGGAAAACCATGTATAAAAAAACGTGAGGTTATCCAAACTGAACAGCTCCGCTCTCCATAGCGTTGTAGAACAATAAGGTAACCCCACGTTGTAGGATAACCTTCTTCTTCTACGGTAAAATAATCTGGAGATTTTGAGCTGTAAAAAAAGGTAATTTCTTTGACAGGTTGCCCAATCAGTTGGTAAATGTAAGCAATTGGTTTAAGCTTATGGCAAGAAATATTTTTAATATTACGCATTATCAACGCTTACCTGTGCTACCACAGATTAATAATAATAGCCGGCAATTGTACAAAGCCTTTCCAGACTAGTGGGAAACCTGAATAAGGCAACCCTGGCTTTGGAGTTTAAAAAAAGAGGGAATAAATTACTCGTTGCATAACACTACCGGAAGTTTAATTATATTTGGTACTATAGGTGAACCAAGCAAAAGTGAAGTTTTTATCTCTGCGTCTGTTAAAGGCCAGTACATTTTAACATCGCTAAGTGCAGCAACAAAACCTTCGAGGTTAACCGGCTTTAGAATAAAATTAGCAGCGCCTAACTTAAGGCATATACGCATTGCAGGATCTTGTTTGGAAGAGGTAAGTACAAATACCGGGATATGTTTTAATGCACGCGTTTCCTTTATTTTGGTTAATACCTCTATTCCGCCAACTTTAGGCATCTTTAAATCCAGCAATATTACTTTTGGAGTAATGCTAATGTCCCTGCCTGCATAGTTGCCCCTGCCAAAAAGAAAATTGAGGGCATCTAACCCGTCTTTAAGGTGTAGAATATTATGGATGATGTCGTTTTTGCGTAATGCCCTAATGGTCATTTCTGCGTCGCTGGGGTTATCTTCTACAAGAAGTATCTCCACAAGGTCAATATCCTTCATATCAGTATAATTAAACTGTAAAACAGGAAACTAAATTGTTACAGTATGCCCTGAAAGAGCAATTGTAGACAAGATGGCAACCCCTGCCTGGGGCGCCCTCTTGTCTTTATACATGGAGATAAAAAGAAGAGGGGAATATAATTAGGACATTCTTATATTATCCTTTCAATCAAAGATAATCTATAATATGGCAGCTATTACATTTAGTTTTTAAAGATAGCATAGATTTATTATTAATTAGGTGTTTGTCAATAATTGTACTTTTCTAAATACCGGGGTCTTTGTAATTATTATAGCAGTATATACACTAACCCTGTATTACTCGCTATAATGAAAGAATACTTTTTACTGCAATACAAAATGACCAACCGCAAGTTGAGCGACTGGGGTATTAACCCCTTTGTTGCCTATGTGTTGATGGTTATTGGCTTTATATTCCTATCGGAATACCTGTACAGCGTAACTGAGTTTGCCAACTATGTGGTTCTGTTAGCTGCAATAAGTATTCTTACCAAAACATCAGAAACCAACCGGAATGATTTTCTACTGATTGTATTTGGCAACAGCAAATACCGCCAAATAAGGATTATTGAAAATGTTTGCATCTGCCTGCCATTCTCCGTTTTACTGGCCTATCACAATGCGTTTATAGAGTCGACATTACTACTAACCGGCAGCATAGTATTGGCAGGATTTGCATTTAAAGCTAACTTAAATTATTCCATTCCTACTCCGTTTTATAAAAAACCATTTGAATTTACTGTCGGTTTTAGAAATACATTTTACATACTGCCTCTGGCATACGGGTTAACTTGTATAGCCGTAACGGTAGATAATATGAACCTGGGGATATTCTCTATGTTGCTTATTGTTTTTATTACCCTCACCTATTACGCAAAGCCGGAGAATGAATATTTTGTATGGTCGTATTCCAGTAAACCTCCCAGATTTATTTTCGATAAAATAAAAACCGGGACTGTATATGCTACAGCCCTAGCCTTACCCATACTAATTACGCTGATTGTATTTTATCCGCTAAAAGCAGATGAGATAGTGCTGTTTGGCCTTATTGGCCTATCGTTTCTGTGGACTACCGTATTAGCTAAATATGCTGCCTACCCAAACGAAATGGGATTGCCCGAGGGAGTTCTTATAGCCATGTGTGTTTATTATCCTCCGCTGTTGATAGCGGTCATACCCTATTTCTATTATAAATCAGTCAAAAAACTGAATATCCTTTTAAAATGATTAAAGTAGAAAACCTAAGCAAGCATTACGGCAGCAA
>JBIPNX010000259.1:0-4071 GCA_044378145.1 Flavobacteriales bacterium
CAAGGCCCGATACAATGGCTTTTTGGAACAATGCATAGTCAGAACCGCCCGGTTTTTTATCCGAAGCCTGTCCGTAAAAATCTGCAGCTAGTAAGTAATCTTTGTTGATGAAGTAGCTATCGCCAATGCGGAGCATAGCATCGCTAACCTGTTTGTTTTCTGATGGTGGGGCATCTTTAACATACTTACGGAAAGCCGTAGCCGATTTACCGTACTCTTTTAGTTTATAGTAGCCATAGCCAATGTTGTAGTTAGCCTTGTTATATTCGGGCATGCCGGCAGAACCCGGCGCTTCCTGAAACTCATCAAAGCTGATAACCGATACTGCATAATCGCCCATGCGGTATTGTGCTTCGCCTTTCCAGTATTTGGCCAGGGCAAAATAGGTTTTGTTAAAGTTGTTCTCTGACGATTTGTTGAAGAACGAAATAGCCTCGCTGTACTTTTGGTCGTTAAACAACTCTACCCCACGGAAGAAGGCTATCTTCTGATAAGCCTCTTTCATGCGAAGGTCTTTAACCTTAATCTTATCCAGCGATTCTAACGCCTTAGCGTAGTTCTTGGTGGTTAGGTACACACTTACCAAATAACCGTATGCCTCATCTTTACGCTCCGATTTTGGGTATTTCTTAATATACAGTTCAAAAGCCTCAATGGCATCGCCGTAAGGGTTCATTGCCAGCTCGTACGATAGCTTTGCGAAGTTGAATAAGGCATCTTCTTCAATCAGCGGGTCGTGCGATGTGTGCGATGCAGCTCCAAATTCGTCCCTTGCCATGGGTTTATTATCCAGTTTAAGGTAGCTGGCGCCTAAATGGTAGTGGGCATTTTGGCTTAGTGAGTCTTCTTCTCCAACTGCCTCTTTAAACTCATCAATAGCTTTTTCGTATTTGCCGCTTTTAAAATAAGCGTAGCCTAACTGGTATGCATCAAAACGGTCGCTCTTGCCGCTTTTATCCCTGTACTTTTCTAAGAATGGAATGGCTTCAGAATACTTTCCTGTGCGGTAATACGATTCGCCAATGATACGGGCAATCTCCGGTCCGCGTTTGGTGTTGGCAGAATCTAATAAGCCGGGAGAGTATTCTATAACCTTGTCGTATTTGCCTTGCAGGTAGTACAATTGGCTAATGTAATAAGGCACTATCGCTTTAAACGATGCATCGTTCTGCAGCTTTAAAAATCCGTTAAGTGCGGTGTCATATTTCTTTTGGGTGTAATGTATGTGGGCTGTGTAGTATATGGCCGTGTTGCTGTATACCGATTGTTTCTTGGTCAGCGGGTCAAACATATTCAACGCCTTGCTGTAATCCTCTTTAGAAAAATAGCAATAGCCCAGTTTGTAACGGTATTCGTCTTCCTGCTCCTCTGTTAAGGCATTAACCTCTGTTTTCTCAAAGTAGGGGATAGCCTTTTTATAGGCTTTACCGGCATAGTAGTATTTGCCCAACTCAAAGTTAGCCTGGTTTTGGCGGTTGTTGCCCGGGTACTTATCAAGGTAAGTAAGCAGCAGGTATTCGCCGTCTTTGTTTTGTAATTCTAAGGCGCATAAAGCCCCGTAAAACTGCGCATCGGCAGTTAGCAACGTGGGTTTCGACAGCTTAACAAAGTCGTCGAATTTCTTTTGGGCTGCCCCGAATTTTTTGTGGTTGTATAGCTCAAGGCCATCGTGGTAGAGCCTTTCGGGCTCAGTGTATGCTGCGGTTTGTTGCGCGTACAGGGGTACTGAACATACTATCCCCATCAACGCTACCGCTTGTATAATAACAAGCTTTAGCTTATCCATGTAGTTACCGTAATTAATAAAGGTAAAGGTAGCTCGGGGTGCTAAGGGATGAGGGTTACAGTTATGCGAGTTATTAACGCAATTACGTTAAAAGGGTTACAAGGCTGTTTTTATGCTAATGTTATGCAATAAGTTGGGTTTACAATCGTCTAATACTTAGGTATAGTACAAGTAACCAAGGTGAATTTTGGAAACTCTGAATTGGCAGATTTGTTAATTTGGTTGGTATTAAAGGAAACCTAAGAAACTTGCCATGTATCTTATTTTTAACCAACCAACATGTTCAAAAAAAATGGCTGCAAATAGTGTGTTTATTGCTAATTTCGCCAAGTTTTAGCTAAGAGTATGATTAAACTCTATACATCAACCATAGTTGCCTTGTTTGCCTTGTTGGCAACCAATTTATCAGCACAAACCATATCGGGTACTGTTACAGATAGTACTGATAAACAACCTGTTTTTATGGCTACCGTTGCTGCCGATGCCCATACCGCTGCGTTTACCGATGTATCGGGGCATTATAAACTTAACCTTAAGCCGGGAACATACAATGTTACCGTTAAGCTGCTGGGTTATCGCAAATACACCAAAACAGTTACCCTTGCCGCCGGCGAGAATGTATCCCTTGATGTTAACCTTATTAAAGACAGCAAAAACCTGGGTACTGTTGTTGTTACCGGTGGTCAATACGATAAACGTATTAACGAGGAAACCATTTCTATTGACGTTGTTAAGGATTACATAATAAAGAATAACGCTGTACAAAGCCTTAGCGATGTTGTAGCCCGCACCCCCGGTGTTACAGTAATTGACGGACAGGCCAACATACGCGGAGGCAGTGGGTATGCCTACGGTGTAGGCAGCCGTGTTATGCTACTGGTAGATAATATGCCGCTGGTACGTGGCGACTGGGGCGACCTTAACTGGAACTTTGTTCCTTTAGAAAATGCTGAGCAGGTAGAGGTTGTAAAAGGTGCAGCATCGGTACTATACGGTTCTGCTGCTTTGAATGGTGTAATAAACGTACGTACCGCCTGGCCGGTAGATACAGTGCCCGAAACCAAAGTGCAGGTTTTCTCTGGCATTTATTTTAACCCTAAGCGCGAAGAACTGCGTTGGTGGAAACGTAGCCAAAGCCCCGGTTTTGTGGGTGGATTTTTCAACCACAAACGTAAAATTAAGAATGTAGACCTTGTTATTGGCGGCAACTTTAACCAGTTGAACAGCTATATGCAAAGCAATAACAACCAACAATTCCGCCTTAACGGCAAAATGCGGGTGCATACCAAAATACCGGGCCTAACGTGGGGCATAAATGCTAATGTAATGTACAACCAGTACGACCGTATGATATTTTGGGAGAATGCCGATGGTGGAGCTTACAAGCCTTACCCGGGTGTAACATCAAACGAGCAGTACTACAATATTAATATCGACCCTAACATTACTTACTTTACCAAGAATAATGTTAAGCACACCTTGCGTTTACGCTATTATAACGTAACCATGCTGCGCAACGAGAACTTTGATAACTACAACAACCAGTTGTTTGGCGAGTACCAGTTTTTAAAACGTACCACCAAAGACTGGGTATTTACCGCAGGTGTTGCAGGTAGCCTTGGCTTTACACAAAGCACAGTTATTGGCGATGCTACCGCTAGAACGTATTATGGAGGTATTTATGCCCAGGTTGAAAAGAAACTTTGGGACCGACTATCTGTTGTTGGCGGTGTGCGTTACGAGGTTAACATATTCAGCCCACCACAAAAAATTTCGGGTTTTGATACTATTCCCGTTTTTATCCCCGATTTTTCTATTCCTGTATTCCGCTTTGGGGTCAACTATGCGCTTAATGAGTTTAACAATATCCGTGCATCGTGGGGACAGGGCTTCCGTTCGCCAAGTGTGGTAGAACGTTTTGTTAAAGGCGAGATTGGTCCCTTGGTGTTTTTTGCAAACCCTGCCATAAAACCTGAATATGGCTGGAATGCTGAATTGGCATACAAACGCCAGTTTACAGGAGAGAAATTCCAGGGTTATTTTGACTTTGCCTTGTTTTGGAATGAGTACCGCCAAATGACAGAGTTTGTGTTCGACTTATACCCACAGGTGCAAGAAGGAACAGGTATTATATACTATACCCCCGGTTTTAAAAACCTAAACCGTGAGCGCAGCCGTATTGCAGGTTTTGAGGTTAGTGGCAATGGAGAGTGGATTATTAACAGCAAACAACAGTTCCGCTTTTTTGGAGGCTACACCTACTATTACCCGGGCGATTTGCAAGG
>JBIPNX010000260.1:0-4060 GCA_044378145.1 Flavobacteriales bacterium
ATTTTACTCGCCATGAAAGCACTAAAAAACTTCCGCGCACTTGGGTTACTATTAATAACCTTTATTGCCTTAAACGCCACCGCCCAAACCGGCGAAATCAGGGGCATTGTTACCGACTCTACAACAGGCGCACCACAAAGTGATGTAGTAGTTACATTAATAGACCGTGGTAACCCTATAGTAGTATTTACAGACGCAAAAGGGTACTACTCTTTTAAGCCGTTAAATCCCGGAACATATAATATAGTATTTACACCAATGGGTAAAAAACCTTTTGAGGTGCAAGGAATACGTCTTAGCGCAGAAGGGTTGGTATTTCATAACCAGGCTATAAGTGCAGCCCTAACATTAGGTGGTGTAACTATTAGGCCCGATGAATATAAACCTATTGATATGACTGAAGATCCGGGCCCTGTACATATTCCATCAATTGATTTTATCCGTAACCCCACAGGTAGGGGCATAAATGATGGCCTTATTACATTCGCACCAAGAGTTGTTGCGGTAGGTGGGCGCGACAATAAACAGCTAAGCATTGGCGGTAGCCGCCCAGATGCTACTCAATACTATGTTGATGGTGTTAAGATTATAGGAGAGCTAAGTATACCCCAGGGCGCTATAGAAGAAGTAACAATGATTAGTGGTGGGTTACCTGCCAAATATGGAGATACAACAAGCGGTGTGGTGCTTATTACCACCAAAAGCTTTAGATAATATTCAAAGCCTTTATTCCTGTTAGCCAAAGTGTTGTTCGTAATGCCCTGCCATACCAGTGGTGGGGTTTTTACTTTTTTTTAGTACCTTAGTATCTCAATGCTAAAGCGCTACTTATATATTCTGGCCTGTTTGCTATGCTTCAACAGTATAGCACAAACTGCTGATAGTACTAAAACCAAAAGTAATGCTAGAGGGTTTTATACACTTAAAATTGGAGTTAACACTATTCCTGCTTTAAATTATAACTACGATGGGAATAGCTCTACTACTAAGAAACATAAGCCAACGGAATATTATAAAAATTACATAGCATCAGTTTCAGCAGGTGTGTTTTTTTCAAAGCGTTCGTTTGCAGAAATTGCAGGTGTGTATTCATTCCCTTCTTATTGTGATTATGACGAAGGTGCTTATCAAAGAAAAATATCGGTAAACAGGTTTCTATTTAGTGCCTTAAATTATGGGTATAAAATACCTTTAGGTAAAAAGAGTAATGGGCACTTTGCAACACGCGTAGGTTTGGTGATAGGAGGAACGTCTGCTTCCGACACTATGTATTATTCATGGGGACTTAGCAATGGATATAACTTTAAATATTTTAAAAAAGGATTAGCAATAGGATATAACGTGGGTGTTAATTTGGGCTTTGTATTAAATAAAAGAACACGCTTTAATATTGATTGTATGTATACATACGCCGTATATTATCCTACCCAAATACAAACAAGTAGTTCGTACCATCATCATCAGGGAGCAGGTTATTTTATTGATGGCGAGGGTAATTATGTATATACCTATAAACCCTTTTCAGGACCTAAAATCCCCATAAAAATGCTTTCGATAAATGTAGGGTTGTCCTGGAATTTTTAATGCTTCTCCAACCTATGCAAACTAAATCGTAACAGTTCGCCCATGGTTTTTGCTTCTTTAAAGGTTTTGTCGTTGTAGTGGCTAGCCAGTTCTTTGGCTAATTGCGCTGTTTTTTCAGGCGTAGAAATTATATCGCCTTCCATGGCATCCATCAACCGTTCAAACCGCTTGCGCGATGCTTTAAAACGCTTGCCAATTAAGGCGCGTTCTTCGCTTTGGTATTGCGTAATGGTTTCGGGGTTTAAAAACTCTAATGTTAGGTTTACAAAGGCAACATTCTCTTTATAAAACTGTGGCAGGTATAGGTTTTTACGGCCTTCGTAGCATTGCTGGTCAAAGTCTATGGCGCGTATGCGGTATTGTGTAGCTTCAAAATCCTGTGTGGCATCAATAACATAGTTGTAGCTGCGCATATCGCCCAGCAGGCGGATAAAACACCGTTCGTTAAACTTTACAAACTCTTTAGCTATCCTTATTTTATTTGTATTGGGCTGCTCCAAATGCTCGGCTATAAACCTGTCGCCGGGTATGCCCACAATATGTTCTTCAATAAGCGTATCACCATCTACAAAATAAATAATACGGTTGGGCGATAAAATATGCTCCAATTCCAGCCCGTATATGCGCGATGCATCAGCCTGTTTTACATAGAAATAATCGTAGTTATCGTTATAGCGGTTTATAATCCGTATGCGGAAAGGCTTGCTGTTTCCAAAGGTGCAATAGTCAACGCGGTCAACTTCCAAATGCTCAGTAACGCTGGTGTCGCCCTCGGTTTTTAGCAGGGCATAAATATGCTTTAACGCACTGTGTATTTGCGGCTGTTTCTCCGGCCCGTAATGTACACTCTCCCATAACGTATCGCGGCCTGTTTTATCAGTAAGCGCATTGGCAAAATCATACTCCAGCAACTGGGTGTAAGTTGTGGGCAAGTCAAGCACCCTGTTATAATTTTCCAGGTGGTCCATAAGCCCTTTGTGAGGCTTGTAATGGGGCTTTTTGCGGGAGATGATGTTCACGGGGTAAATATAGCATATTGTGTGAACAGGATTAAATGTAGTTGAGAGTTGTATTATTTTAGGCTTATTACCAACCCCAAGCTACAAGCTAAAAAATACTACATTTGCCCCCAATGATTACCGCCGAGCAGATAGACGAACTCGTGCAGCGCATCAAGGCCCTGCACGGATACCTTTGACATTGAAAACAAACAACAGACTATTGCTGCTGAAGAAGCGCAAAGCCATGCCGATGGTTTTTGGGACGACCCCAAAGCTGCAGAAATCCTTCTTAAAGGCATAAAGCAAAAAAAAGTATGGACAGATGCTTTTGTCTCGGTTAAAAAAGCTGTTGACGATGTTGTAGTACTTTTTGAGTTTTACAAAGAAGAAGCAGCTACCGAGCAGGAAATAGATGCCGAATATGCCCGTGTGGTTCAGCTGATTGAAGATCTGGAATTTAAAAATATGTTGAGTGGCGAGGAAGACCACTTAGGTGCGGTGCTTACCATAAACTCAGGGGCAGGAGGTACCGAAAGCCAGGATTGGGCCGAAATGTTGCTGCGCATGTACCTGCGTTGGGCCGAGCGTAACGGCTATGCTGTTAGCGAAATAGATAAGCAGGATGGTGACGGGGCAGGTATAAAATCTGTAACTATTGAAGTGGAAGGTGAGTTTGCTTACGGTTATTTAAAGGGCGAGAGCGGTGTACACCGCTTGGTGCGTATTTCTCCGTTTGATAGCAACGCAAAGCGTCATACCTCATTTGCATCGGTATATGTTTACCCATTGATTGACGATAGCATTAATATTGAAATAAACCTGGGTGATGTTACCTGGGATACCTTCCGTAGCGGCGGCGCAGGCGGGCAAAACGTAAATAAGGTGGAAACGGCTGTAAGGCTGCACCACAAGCCATCGGGCATTATTATAGAATGTCAGAAAGAACGTTCGCAACTTCGGAATAAAGATTTAGCTTTGAAAATGCTAAAGTCGCAACTGTATGAGCAGGAACTCCGTAAAAGGAACGAAGCCAAGGCAGTGGCCGAAGGCACTAAAATGAAAATTGAGTGGGGCTCGCAAATACGCAACTATGTTTTACACCCATACAAACTGGTTAAAGATCTGCGTACAGACCACGAAACATCTGACACCGGAAAGGTGCTTGATGGCGAAATAAATGATTTTATTAAAGCGTATTTAATGGAATACGGTGCTAAAAATTAATAATGAACGCAACACAAAACAAAGACATAAATAAAGTGGAAGACACAAAAAAGAAATCCACAAAAACAGAATCTACAAAGAACAATGTGTACCTCTTACCCGGCCTTTTAGCCGATGGGCGCATATTTAAAAATTTTGCCACCGGAGATAACAGCGAGTTTCATTACGTAATATACCCGCAGCCACACAAAAACGAAACCCTGGCCCACTTTGCAGGCCGTTTAGCCGAGCATATTACAGAGCCAAACCCG
>JBIPNX010000261.1:0-4048 GCA_044378145.1 Flavobacteriales bacterium
AAGAGGCACGCTTAATCCCTCGGGTAGTTAAACCGTATATCCTTATTTAGCTCTGTAGCTAAACTAAGCATAACAGGGCATGTGCGCGCCGCATGTTCTAGTATCTTCTGCTCCTTTTCGGGGTAGTTCTTCACCATATCAAATTCAAGTATTATACCGCCAACCCTGCGTGGGTCTGCTGCCATAATTTTGGTTATCCGCACAGTTGTGCCTTCCATTGCTATGCCGTGGGTACGTGCCGCAATACCCATAATAGTTAACGCACAGCTGGCCAGCGATGCGCACAGCAAATCGGTAGGGCTGAATGATTCCCCCTTGCCTTGGTTATCGGGTGGGGCATCGGTAAAAATTACCACGCCACTCTTTAAATGCGTGTCTTCTGTGCGCAAATCGCCTTTGTAAACACTTACCATTGTTTCCATAAGGCAAATATACTCGCGCGTTTTGATATTTTCTTAATAGGTGTATATTTGAAATGCCAATCGAGATTCTATGACACTACATCGTACCAAACTCCCTTTGAGTATACTTGCACTTATTGTGGTGCTTATCACCGTAAAGGTGTTCTTCAGCTCATTTAACAAACCCACCCTGCACGACGACGGTTCTGTTTCCTATAAAAAATCGGGTGTGGGCGATGATTACCTGTATAAAATTAATGACACGATAGCCTTTCAGGCACATCTCTTGCCTACGATGGGCGCTATAGCTATGGATGTGGTTAGCTACAAACAGGTTGGCGGCATAGAGGGCTTTATGATGGGCAATAACCGCATGAATGTGCGTTTATTCTCGCCCAGCGAAAAGAAAGGCGATTGGATTTATACATCGTACGCCAAGCCGGGCGATTACTATGCCGTAAATACCCAAACAGGTGAGTTGCTGCAAAATAAAACTACAGATGATAACCTTTACGAAACAGAGTTTTACCAGGCACGGTTTTCTGGTGGCCAAAGCCTGAAGGATAACTATATTTTGCAAAACTTTGATTACATAAGCACCTACAAAAGTTCGGGAGCTGATTTACTAATGGCGGGGGTGTTTTTGGCGGGTATTTGCCTTATTTGGGCATTGATTGCTTTGCTGTTAGACCTGCGCAAACCACGAACCGCAAAACCATTTGTGCCCCAGCAACATGCAGGTAGTAGGGCGCCGAGTAATTAGGCTGGTTTGATTGCAGCTGCCTCTTGGTTACATAGCAGCTATAAATGGATAGTATATTTAGGAATACAGGGATAATATATGGAGGGGTTTATTGAAAGAGCGCCAGCTATTTTAAAATGTGGGCACTTTTAAAAATAAGGGGCACCCCCTATTTGTATATAAATACGAACAACTAAATTTACCCTATAACAATCTAGACGGCACACTTAATGCTTTTAGGATAAAAATACACGGCTTGTGTAAGTTATTTAAAAAGCAGTAAGATGATAATAAAAGAACTAGAAGCCAATCTGGCGATTGCAAATAATGATAAGCTCAAAGCGGCTTTTGTTCAATTTGAAAAACTACTTTTTGAATTACGAAAAAGAGAACTACCTGATGGTATAGTTGCCTCTATTAATAACGAAATAGAAAAGCTGAACTCAGTTGAAGGATTGTCCGATGAATTCAAAAAGGCGCTAAAGAAGTCAAAATCAACTATTTTAAAGGTACTAGAAAAAGAGGTAAAACTAGTGCCTAAAAAGTATTATCGTAATCTATGGTTATCTATGGGTACGGGAGTGTTTGGTATACCTATCGGGTTTGTTGTTGCAAAGGGGGCTAAAAACATGGCCCTTATAGGGGTGGGCATGCCAATTGGGTCGTTAATAGGGGCCGCCGTTGGAGAAAGGAAGGATAAAAAAGCGCTGGCCGAGGGAAGGCAGCTAGACGTTGACATTTGGTATTAATCATAATTATATAAAGCATAAAAAGGCCATTTTATAACCAAGGTTCAAGTATTAGAAAAGCATTTTGGAAATGCTTTTAATGGATTACATGAGCCTATTGTTACTGGAAGGGTTGTTGATACCATTTATGTGGTAATTGATAAAACAAAGTAAACAGTTTAGTTTTGGCGGTTATTTATTTTAAATAAACTATGATAAATAAAGAAAAGATATTAAGGGTAATTAAGTTTGTTATTTGGGGTGTATTTATATTGGTTGTTTTTTACCAGTTTATTTTTGACAGTGTTTTCGATTCTGTTAACCTTGGTGAAATGCCAATAAAATACATTATTGTAGTGCCTCCAATATTTTTTGCCGTGTATATGATGTTGGCATTCTCTATTCATCTATTAAATAATGCCTGGCGGTCTAAAAAATTAGATTCTATTTTATTTGAAATGAAAAAGCCAACGTGGCTTTATGTTGCAGCGTTGGTTGTATTGATTACTGTAATTTCTGCGGGTTATTATTTTATTTTTAATAATGAACTACTGCCTGAAAAATTTCACTTTTTAAACATAGATAGTACAGCTAAAGCGGTTGGTTTTTTGGTTTTCTTTATGTGTCATTTTTTGCTAATTGTCACAGTTCAGTTAATCTGGTTAAGGCCTTCGTTTTTTATAGTTACTAAGAATGGATTTTTATATGAGCCCGGTAGTATTTCGCCTGGATTGATTTTGTGGGAAGATATTGAGGCTATTAACGAGGCAGACTTACTTTATAACCCTGGGGGCTGGCAAGGTTCTACTACTCGCACTTATTTGGTAGTTACGTTAAAAGAACCCTCGCGTTATTTTCAAAGATATAATATATTGTTGAGATTAATTGTAATTATGACAGCTAAATTAACTAAGCTATTTTCGGGTAAATCTGGCGATATCATTATACAGCCCTGGGATTTTGGCAGTAGGTATAATGAGATAAAGGCTCTAATGGAAGAAAATATAAAAAAGCACGCGGTTTAGTAGATAATTTTAAAATAGAATTAAGTGTTTTCTTTTTAATTAAAATGTATTAGCTATTACTATCTCTAATGATATAGCTAATGATGCATTTCACAATTGTTAAATAGTAAGTAAAATAGCTTTTAAAATATACTAACTATTCTTGCCTTTGCTGCTGTTAAAGCTTAGCGACACCAGCCATTTGCAAGTGTAATAGTTGCATATCCAAACAAAACGCGAGTAGCAGGGTGCCGAGTGGGAATTAAATATTTTTATTCACTATTTCCTTTAGTGCAAATAATAAATTCCGGCGTTTAAGATAATTTCCAAATAATGAAACTAAAGAGACGAGCATGATAGGAATTGCCATAATGTAGTGTAAGACAACACTAATAACTACTATCAGTAATGCCCATATAGCCAGCCTTGGAATAATGCTGTAAAACCTAACGTTGATAATTGCCGCACCGTTTGCAGGTTTTATTGTGCATTTTGCAATTGGCCATATGCTCCGGTATGATTCGGTTTTAAATTCGGTATCGGAAATAAACCGGCCTTTTAAGTAATATGTATCAGCGTCAAAGATGCCTTTATTCAGGTAAGGTTTAACACGCTCACGCGTACCCTCAACATTTAGAGGGCTGGCAATTAAATATTCATCATTCAAAAGGGTTTTAAACATTAGTCAAACCTATTAATTATCTGCGCAATAAAAATAGATGAAAAAACATCTTTTAGTTGTTGCTTGGCTGAACGTAAATATAGAACGGGAAATGCTGTTGCAAAAAGGATAAGTAACGGGCCAATAATGAGTGTTTCTGCAAGGTTATTGTGTTTGCCAAACAGCATGATAATGGTAACGGCAAAAAATGTAACAATAGGTGTGAACCGCAATACATAGTTGGGCTCCAAAATAATTTTAATTGTTGAGTATTCCCCTTTAGCTATAATATCTCCACTAATTTCTACAGCCATGGCATTGGAATTCCGGGTCATCAAAACCTGATATTTTGGGTGTGCCCTAAACGTATAATCGCCGGTAAACCTTCCTGCCAGGTTTGGCCTAAATGAGCGGAACCCTTTGTTACGTTTAAAGAGGGTAGATAGCATAGCTTTAGCTTCGTCTTTGTTGCAGTTTAATTGCAATAAAAACGTTTCGTTACCTAAATGCCT
>JBIPNX010000262.1:0-4029 GCA_044378145.1 Flavobacteriales bacterium
TTACCGCCGACTGGTTAAACCTTGGTTTGGCGCATTACCAAACAGGCGCTTTTGGCAAAGCCGATACTGCTTACGCTAAAGCCGCAGCCCTGCAACCCGATGCTGCCATTGTGTACCTGAAACGTGCACAGGCAAACTCAAGAATGGACCCTGATTCTAAAAACGGTTTAGCTAAACCTTTCTACGAAACATACATTTCTAAAATTAAGCCTGAGGAAGTTGAGAAAAACAAAAGGCAACTTGCAGAATCTTATGTTTACCTGGGCTCTTACTACTTGTTGGTAGCTAAAGACTATGTATTATCAAAAGCTGCATATTCTAAAATTTTAACTTTTGATGCCGATAATACCAAGGCTAAAGAAGCTATGGAATTGAAAGAACTGAAAGATGTTGTTGTACCGGACGGTACAATAGTACCTAACACAGTAGCTGCTCCGTAATAAAGTAGACAGTATAACCATATTAAGCCCGGTTTTGTGCCGGGCTTTTTTTATTTTTGTAGTTGATGGAAGTTGATGTTTATACATACCTTAAAAAGGAGGAGATAAAAGACCTGCTTAAAAAGGACAACCTGCGCGCTACCTGGGAGGTTTTTGATACCTGGTTTTGGATTGCCTTTGCATTTGCCATAGCCGGCTTTTACCCCAGTGTGTTTACCATCATACCTGCCCTGTTTATTTTAGGCGGCAAACAACTGGCTTGTGCTATTATTATGCACGATGCATCGCACCACGCGTTGTTCCAAACCCGCAAGCAGAATGAGTTTTTCGGTTCGTGGTTTGGGGCATATCCTATTTTTCACGACTTGATTCGTTACCGCCCATACCACCTTAAGCACCACGTTACCACCGGTACCGATGTGGACCCCGATTTACCTTTAACCAAAGGCTATCCTACCAGCAAAGCCAGCTTAACGCGCAAATTCAGCCGCGATATTAGCGGCCTTACGGGCGTAAAAGCCAATATTGGATTAACCGCTATGCACCTGGGCTTTTTACAGTACCACTTAGGTGGTATGATTATTAAAATTGATCAGAAAGGCCGTAAGCTTGCCGATGTATTTGTTACCGGCTTTAAAAACATGTGGGGTGCCGTTACAGTAAACCTTATTATGTTGGGCATATTATGGCTCTGCGGGGCCCCGTGGCTGTATTTACTGTGGATTGGCGCATACTTTACCACCTATAACTTTTGCCTGCGCGTACGCTCTATTGCAGAGCATAGTGTTGTAGAAAACAGTTTAGACAATCACGCTAACTCACGCACTACGTATGCTACTTTCTTAGAGCGTATGCTATTTGCCCCGCACTATGTAAATTACCATGCAGAGCATCATTTGTTAATGACTGTGCCTCCCTATAACCTGCCCCGTATGCACAGCATGATAAAAGAGCGTGGCTTCTTCGAAAAAGGATTACTGGAGCCCAACTACATCCGCATAGTAAAACTAGCCGCCAGCGGCAAAAAAAGAGCCGAAAAGCATAGCCATTGATAGCCCAACCTGCTAACAAACGCCTTACTATAATTGCAGCAATTGTATTGCTAATACTATGCTATTTCGCTTTTTTCTGGCAAATGGAAGCGCGTGGCCTGTTAACTTTTGACGAGGCACGGCAGGTAGTAAGTGCATTGGAAATGAGCCACAGCGGCAACATATGGGTTACTACATTTGAGGGTAAGCCCGAAATGTGGAACACCAAGCCACCTTTGCTCATTTGGCTTATGGCAGCATCCATCAAGTTATTTGGCAACCATGTTTGGGCATTAAGATTACCTGTAGCATTGGCTGCATTTACGTTATGCCTTGTACTTTTCGGTTGGTTGCTAAAACGCACAGGCAATTTAGCTGTAGCTTTTTTAAGCGTGCTGGTACTAATTACCGCGCCAGGCTTTATTGGCGAACACGCCGCACGCACGGCAGATTATGATGTGGTATTGGTTTTATTTATTGCCCTATACTGCCTCGCCTTTTTCGATTATATACAAAATGGAAATCCTTACAAACTGCTGTATGCCGGGTTGTTTTTTACGTTGGCTTTTCTTACCAAAAGCATTGCCGCCTGCTTTGCCATACCCGGCCTTATAATTTACGGGTTATACAGTAATAAGCTGGTATCGGCACTTACCAAATGGCAGTTGTACGTAGGCCTTGCCTTTTGTATACTGGCGGCGGGCGGATACTATTATATACGAGAGGGCTATAATCCCGGTTATATACAAGCCGTTAGTAGTAATGAATGGGGCGGTCGTTTTAACAACGTACAAGAAAACAGCCGTGGCCCTTGGTATTACTACTTTACCCGCCTTGGCGACTGGCGCCAGTTTTCGCCGGGGTTTTATTTTTTGCTGCCCTTTACCATAGCATCGTTCTACGCTAAAGGCCTACTGCGCAAACTTGCCTTGTTCTCGGTTATCCTATGGGGAACAGTGCTTATTGTAATATCGGCCGCTGCAAGCAAGTTGCCGCACTATGCCCTGCCAATGTACCCCTTTATGGTTATCACATCAGCCATTGGCCTATATGTGCTGTATATGGCACTAAAACAACGCGTTGGCAAACTTGCATGTGTGCTGTTTGCCATACCCTTATACTTTGCCGTTAGCGGTGGTTTTTATGTACGCTACTTTGTTACGGCCCACAATGATAATACTGTAGAGTATGGGCACCTGTTTAGCCGTTTAAAACCCGCTAAAATAAAAGCCCTTGATGTTAAATATAATCCAGGGTTATACTACTATATGCAAACTTACAACCAGCGTGGGTTTTTAATTACCAATGTGGCAAACAGCGGTGAGATTAGTTTGCGCGATACCGTTGTTACCTGCTATGACCTGCAAAATACTTTTAGCTACACCAAAATAGACAGCATTGGCCAATGCAAAGCATTGGTAATAACCGGGGTAAAATAATTTTTAGATATTGATTAATATCACTTTTTAACCTGACCCGCATCATAGTAAACCAAAAGCTGGCATAGGAAATTTGTATAACAAATCTAACCCCTATGAAAACAAAAATCATTATTCTAATAGCCACCCTTATACAGGGTATGTCTATTGCGCAAACCCCTATTATTTTTCAACCCGGTCCCGGTCAAAACGATGGTAGCGATATGGGTACTATTGATGCCGGTATGGATGCTACAGTAAATGAATCTACTCCGGCTATTAACTACGGCGACAACTCAGCAATGGTATCTCTACCGCCAAGTTATTGTAACGAAACTGAAGTAGAGGCATATATTCGCTTTGATGTTGGCTCCCTGCCTGCGAACGTTGATTCTGTGTTTTTAAACTTTTATCACTTACCGCAAACTAACTATTGCTATAGCAATTGCGATAGCTGGTGGTTTTTTTCTTCACTAGACACTGAGTGGGATGAAATGACAGTAAACTGGGCAGACAAGCTTGATTATGGAACTGCATTTTACGACTCTATACACTTTGTGTTTCCTGACACAGGGGGTTGGCACAGGTATAACATTACAAGTCAATATAACGACTGGAAAAGCGGAGAAACATTTAATTACGGCTTAGCTATTTATTCTACTACAGAAGGCTGTAATAATGCGGCTATTATGTTTTATGTAGCATCGTCTGACGATACAACAGGCGGGGGCATTTACAGGCCTTATTTAGAAGTTTACGAAACTCCTAACGATGTAAATCCATCGTTAAAAGATAATTTTGCTGCAAAGGTATACCCCAACCCCGCAAACGATAATTTAACCCTTAGCTACACCTTAAAAATGCCTATGCCGGTAAGCATAAGGGTTGACGGTATAGATGGCCGTAACTGGTTTTTGCAAGCCGCAACAGAGTTGGAAGAAGGTAGCCACACCACCCCTATAAGCATTGCAAAACTTGCTGCCGGTATTTATATGCTGGTAATGGAAACCCCTATGGGAACACTAAGAGAAAAAATAATAGTTAACTAAAATGGCAGCAAAATATATGAAAACGTACATATTACTTATTAGCCTGGTGTTTATTCAACTAATTGGTATTGCCCAAACACCTGTTATTTTT
>JBIPNX010000263.1:0-4022 GCA_044378145.1 Flavobacteriales bacterium
CGATGTTTCCAGCTCAAACGTAAGCGAGGCATCATTTAACTGAAGCTTGCCCATAGCGGTACGCAGCTCCTCAAAATCGTCTGTATCTACCGGGTAAATACCGGCAAACACCATCGGTTTAACATCTTCAAAACCTTGTATAGGTTCTACTTCAGGATCACCAATACGGATAATGGTATCACCCACTTTAACTTCGCGGGCTTCTTTTATACCGGAAATAATATAACCCACATCGCCACAAAAAACCTGGTTGCGTGGTTCTTGTTTCAATCGTAAAATGCCAACCTCATCTGCAATATATTCCTTCTCCGTGTTAACAAACTTAACCTTGTCGCCTTTTTTAATGCTTCCGTTCATAATACGGAAATAGGCTATAATACCACGGAACGAGTTAAATACCGAGTCAAAAATCAGAGCCTGAAGTGGTGCATCGGGGTTACCCTTTGGTGGGGGCACGCGTTTGATAACAGCCTCTAAAATATCGTAAACACCCATGCCGGTTTTACCGCTGGCAGGGATAATGGCATCGCGTTCGCCACCAATAAGCTCAATAATCTGGTCTTTTACCTCCTCGGGGTTAGCACTCGGAAGGTCCATTTTATTAAGTATGGGTATGATTTCCAAATCGTTACCTAAAGCAAGGTATAGGTTAGATATGGTTTGGGCCTGTATGCCCTGCGATGCATCTACAATAAGCAAAGCACCATCGCAAGCTGCAATAGAGCGTGATACTTCGTACGAAAAGTCAACGTGGCCGGGAGTATCAATCAGGTTTAAGGTATATTTCTCACCCTCAAATGTATAGTCCATTTGAATGGCCTTACTTTTAATGGTAATGCCGCGTTCGCGCTCTAAGTCCATATCATCAAGCACTTGCGCTTGCAAGTCGCGTTGCGATACGGTGTTGGTATATTCTAACAAACGGTCGGCTAAGGTGCTCTTACCGTGGTCAATATGGGCAATAATGCAAAAATTGCGTATATTCTTCATGCGGGGGCAAAATTAGTACATTATAGCCAATTTTCGGCTATTTATCTTATGTGCAGTGTGTAAAAAACCGCATAAAGTTTGGGTTAATAAAATGTTTAAGTATATTTGCGAATTGCGATTCTAACAACAATCTTTGGTTAAGATTATGAAAGTAAAACATTTACTAAGCACTGTATTATTATCATTAGCGGCACTCCCAATCCTTGCACAACAAGGCGCTCCGGCAGTAAACACCCCCCAATACCAAACAATGAAAGAGGCAGGAACCCTGCCACAACCATTCTTTGGCACCCCCGGCGGGCAAAACCTTTTGCATAAAATACAGCCAATAATTCAGCCCGGTAACTCGGTGCAGGCAGCAACATCGTGTAACTGCCTTCAAACAATAGACAACACCTACTCTGTAGCAGAGTTTGTTGGCTATTCAGCTCCCGACTACCGAAACGACGATGCCTCGACAGCGCAAATAGCATTACCATTTAACTTTTGTATGTACGGTAATACCTATAACAACTGTTACATAAACAACAACGGTAATATTTCTTTTGATGCCCCTTATGCGACTTACTCGGCAAGCGGTTTCCCATCAGCTAGCTTTGTAATGGTTGCACCTTTTTGGGCCGACGTTGATACCCGTAACCTTGCCAGCGGCCTGGTTTATTACAAAATAACCCCAACAGCTATGATTGTTCGTTGGCAAAACGTGGGTTACTTTAACTCACAAGCCGACAAAATCAATGACTTTCAGCTAATTATTACCAACGGAGCCGACCCAATTATCCCTTTGGGTTCTAACGTATCGTTCTGCTATGGCGACATGCAATGGACTACCGGTTCAGCATCGGGTGGTACAAACGGTTTTGGCGGAACAGCCGCTACCGTAGGTGCTAACCAAGGCGACGGTACTAACTTTATCCAGTTTGGCCGTTTTGACCAGGCAGGTATTGCTTACGATGGTCCCGGTGGTGCTAACGATGGTATCAGCTGGTTAGATAACCAAAGCTTTTTCTTCAACGTTTGTACTAACAACAACAACATTGCCCCTATTGTGAGCGGTATCAACGTTTGCGATACTATTACTTTGTGTATTGGAGAGTCGCTTCCACTTAACTTCTCATTCTTAACTCCTGAGATTGGTCAAACTATTTCAACAGTTATTAACTCCAATGGTATTTCGGGCTTTACAGGCTCAGCAACGTCAGGAGCAACCAGCGATATTACGGCCAACTTTACGGCCAGCTTATCAAACGTGGGCTACAATACAATAACTTTTACCGGTACCGATACAGGCACACCAAACGCCAGCACAACGGTTACTATAGTAATACACGTAATTGATGTGCCACAACCGGTTATTGCAGGTAACGGATACTTCTGTGCAGGTTCTTCTGACACATTAAGTGTTGACACTTTATACGATAGCTTTGTTTGGACACCTGCCGGCATTGCCGATACAACAAACACCTTTATTGTAACTCAACCTGGTACTTACACCGCTACAGTTACTATACAAGGCTGTACACTTGATACTACCTTTACTGTAGCCGAAGGCAACCCTGTTGCAAACATCCAAGGCAACGCTCCTTTCTGCGATGGTGAGTGCATAGTTCTTGATGCAGGTACGGGCTTTGTAAGCTACGACTGGACAGTTAACGGCTTGCCAGATACCAACCAAACAGTTACTGTTTGTGATACAACAGCGCTTACATTAATAGTTACCGACCAATACGGTTGTACCGATGCAGATAGTGCACTGGCTATTTCATTATCTAAACCGGTTGCCGCGTTTATTACTACACCGCCAACCCCTGGCTTTATAGGCCAGCCGGTACAAATTACCGACCAGTCTACTACCCCAACGGGTACTTTAACAGCCTGGGACTGGAACATACCTAATGCATTACCATCAACCTCTACCGACCAAAACCCGTTGGTATTGTATGGTGATATTTCCGACTCAACTATTACGCTTATAGTTACCAACTCTGACGGATGTACAGATACATTAACACTTACATTTGAAGCTATACCGGCTGATATACCTAACGTATTTACTCCTAACGGTGATGGATTTAACGAGACTTTTGTAATACCTAAAGCCCTTGTTATTGATAATTGTAAGCTAACCATTTGGAACCGTTGGGGTAAAGTTGTTTACCGCTCTGATAACTACAAAAACGATTGGGATGGTGAAAAACACAGCGATGGCGTTTACTACTTTGTGTTTATTGAACCCGATGGCAAAGACGCCCACGGCACCGTAACCATACTACGCGATAAATAACAACACACTATAATATTTCAAGAGGCTCACCCTAAACAGTGAGCCTCTTTTGTTTATACACTATATTTGCCGCAAAATTTTTACATTGAAAATTACCGATTTAATAAAAAAAGAAGGCAAAACCTTCTTCTCTTTCGAGATACTACCACCGCTTCGTGGTAAAAGTATTGATGCTTTATACGAAGGCATAGACCCCTTAATGGAGTTTGAGCCGCGCTTTATAAACGTTACCTACCACCGCGAGGAATATGTTACCCGCGAATACCCCGATGGGCACGTAGAAAAAGTATCTACCCGCAAACGCCCAGGTACCGTAGCTGTTTGTGCCGCTATAAAACACAAGTATAATGTAGAGGCCGTACCACACCTTATTTGTGGTGGCTTTACCAAAGAAGAAACCGAATACGCCCTTATGGATTGCCATTACCTGGGCATAAATAATGTATTGGCACTGCGTGGCGACCCTGTAAAAGGCGAAACAGGCTTTACCCCAACACCGGGTGGCAACCGCAGCTCTATTGATTTGATAGAACAGATACAAAACCTGAATAATTCTAAATACCTGCACGAGGAAATGGAGGCGCCTGCGCCTACCGATTTCTGCATAGGGGTATCAGGTTACCCTGAGAAGCATTTTGAAGCTGCCGATATGCAATCGGACATAGCCTTTTTAAAGCAAAAGGTTGATGCAGGTGCCGACTTTGTGGTTACCCAGCTGTTTTACGATAACCAAAAGTATTTTGACTAT
>JBIPNX010000012.1:0-14617 GCA_044378145.1 Flavobacteriales bacterium
GTATTGGCGCCCGTTACGGACGTACTTACCTTAACCTGAATAACACGCCTATAAACGAATGGGGTGTAAGTGCAGGCATTGGCTTACTTCTTAACCCATCGGGTTATTACCAACGTATATTTAAGGCTCCGTTCTCGTCTATGAACATCAGTGCTGAATACGGCCAACGGGGTACTACTACCAACAACCTTATCCGTGAAGACTTTGTACGCCTAAGCCTTGCATTTACCTTTAGCGATAAGTGGTTTAACAAGTATAAGTACGACTAGTAGTTATCGGTTATAAGTTATTAGTTCAGAAACAAATTACATTTAATAGAAAAGCCCACGTTTAGTGGGCTTTTTCATATAGAAGTATTTTTATTTGTGGGCTTTATTTGCCGATACCTTTTATCGTATCAACGATACCTTACCGCGGTAGATAATCTCGTCCTCATCAGGTGTTATTTTCAGGCTGACAACATACACATAGGTATCGATAGGGGCAGGTTTATCGCTGGCATCTTTACCATCCCAACCATTGGTTAGGCTGTTGGTTTGGAATATGCGTTGGCCCCAACGGTTGTAAATGCTCATGCTGTACACTTCAAAACCCTGGCCTTTGCCGTTAAAGCCTTCGTTTATACCATCGCTGTTTGGGGTAAAGCTATTGGGTATGTAGAAATAGAAGTCGGGCTTAACAATAAGGCTGTACTGAATGGTATCTATACAACCCGCGCTGTTTTCTACAACCAGGGTGACAATGTATGTTCCGGGCGAGGTATAGATATGCGTAGGTTCAAATGTGGTAGAGGTAGTGCTATCACCAAAATCCCACCAAACAAGGTTATCATACCCTACCGATTGGTTATCGAACGTAACAGAGTTGTTGCTGGTAAAGAAGTAATCAAAGGCAGCATTGTTAGGCTCAACAGTAACGGTTACAGCATCGGTAACAGTTTGGTTACAGGCATCAGTAGCTGTAACAGTATATATTGATGTTGCCGCAGGCGACACCTGAATAGTGGCACTTTGTTCGCCTGTATTCCATAACAAGGTAACGTTGCCATTGCCGCCTTGCGGGTTAGCGCTTATGGTAGCAATAGTGTTTTGGCAAATAATAGTATCGTTGCTCACTGTCATAGTAAGCACAGTGGGTAGGTCTACAGTAACGGTAACATCATCTGTAGCCTGGTTGCCGCATAAGTCGGTAACGGTAACGGTGTATGTTGTAGTGTTAGCAGGCAATACTGTAATACCCTGTGTTAAGTCTCCTGTTGGGGCCCAGCTATATGTATAGGTAGGAACACCATTTGCAGGCGTAGCGTTTAAGTTAATGTTGCCACCGCCTGTACATGCGGTAGACTGGTCAACACCGGCATCAACAGTAAGCGGTTGCACATCGTTAATATAAATAGTAACACTGCTAACGTTAGCGTTGTTACACACGGTATTGGTAACGGTAATAATCAGGGTTTCCTGTCCTTCTGTAGAGCCATCGGTAACAGGGTTAAGGGTGATAAAAGCTGTGTCTTGCCCTGCCGGTATGGTAATCTGGCCGCTAAGGTTGTTATAGTCAACCCCATTGGTTGCAGTGCCCGATAGGGTATAGGTATAGTTTTGTGCCAGGGTATTATCACCCGAGCGGATAAAGGCAATGGTAGCATCGCCGCAACCTTCGTACATTACTGTATCGTTGTTGCTATAACTTACATCGGGTAAAATTTGCACGCTGCCAATACTAGAGAAAGAGCCGGCTTCTAAAAACACACCAGAGTCGTAAGAGCCGTCGCCAGCATCGGCAATGGCAAGCTTAATGTGGTATGTTTCGCCACAAATAACCTGTGCGCGAGCAGTTAAAACAGTGGTAAAGCCGTCATATTCTACAGTGCCGGTAGGTAAAAACACATAGTCGTTGTCTACGTAATACTGTGTGTTTACTAAATCGCTTATGTTAAGGATAGATACCGGAAGGTTTGTGCTTGGCACTAATGCAATATTGGTTTGCGGAAAGGGAACGCTAACACCACTTAAAAAGAAACCAAACACATCGTTAAACGTAGGGCTGCTGCTAAATTCGGTGTATTCGTCCGATCCCCAAACGTACTTAAATGTTAAAGAGTCTGATGTTGGTACAAAGTCAAATTCAAGTACAGCGGCATCGTACAGTGTAGGGTTTGGGTTGTTAAGAGTTGCTGCTAATGTGAAAAGGTTAGCATCAGGGGTTGGGTTTAAAGCATCAACGCCGCCCAGGGGCTCAGAAGTAGTAGAGCCGTCGTTAGGCCCTGCTGATACAGTTGCGTAGCCTGATGACATTACAATGCCCGAGTTTAAGCCCAGGTTACTGCCGTTAGAAGTAAAACTACCAAATTGCAGGGAGTTACCTGAAAAAGTTACGTTGCTAACTGTTACACCCTGCCCAATTAATATATTCTGAACTAACTGCTGGGGAGTCATTGATACATTGTCTACCGTAAGCTGGGCTTGTAGTTTAGTGCTAACAGCCGCCAACAATACGAAAACAATGAGTATGAAATTGCGTTTGTAGTAAAGTTTCTTCATAAGCATTCGCAGGTTTACAGTATCTGCCAACCTGAAACAAAAATAACAAAAATAAATTGGAAAAAGCAAAACAATCTTACCCTCATTTATTAAAAGGGGTTTATAAAGCAATAAGTGCCTGGTTTTAACCAGTTCCATGTATATTTGCAT
Source organism: Flavobacteriales bacterium (assembly GCA_044378145.1). Taxonomy (GTDB): domain Bacteria; phylum Bacteroidota; class Bacteroidia; order CAMBQF01; family CAMBQF01; genus CAMBQF01. The sequence goes on from JBIPNX010000012.1 coordinate 2,691, forward strand.
GTTCATGGTAAAAAAAAATGTAATAGTTTCAGTAACAAATGATTTGGCTACAGATGCGCGAGTAGAAAAAGTTTGCCTGCTTCTTACCGAATTAAACTACCATGTTTTACTTGTAGGTCGTAAATTGCCCAACAGCTTGCCAATTCAAGGGAAGCCATATACCACAAAACGCTTTAAATTACTGTTTAATAAAGGGCCATTATTCTATGCAGAATATAACCTGCGGCTGTTTTTCTTTCTTTTATTTCAACCCAAAGCGGTTCTTGTTGCTAACGATTTAGATACTTTGCTGCCGAATACTATTATCTCGCGTTGGAAGAACACACCATTGGTGTACGATAGCCACGAGTATTATACGGGAGTGCCCGAACTGGAAGGCCGCCCAAGGGTGCAAAAAATCTGGAAACGCATAGAGCGCTGCTGCATACCTAAGTTGAAATTCTGTATTACCGTTAATCAATCAATAGCTAACCTTTATAAAGAAGAATACGGGGTAGATTTTAAGGTGGTTCGCAATGTTCCTGTTATTAATTCAATACAACATAAAACTCTTGCAGAGCTTGGGTTGCCTGCTGATAAAAAGATAATCATTCTTCAAGGTGCGGGCATTAATATTAACCGAGGCGCCGAAGAGCTTTTGCAAAGCATGCAATATCTGGAAGGCTATTTACTGCTGATTATTGGTGGAGGCGATGTGTTTGAGAAGCTAAAAACAATGCGGGTTGATTTAGGGTTACAGGAAAAAGTGCTGATTATGGACAAAATGCCCCGCGATAAAATGCTAAGCTACACTGCGGCTGCGCATTTGGGCGCTACGCTGGATAAGCCGCTAAGCACTAACTACCTGTTGAGCCTGCCCAATAAAATATTTGATTACGTTATGGCGGGCATACCGGTTTTATCAAGTGATTTAATAGAGCTGAAAGCCATTATTGAAAAGTATGATATTGGTGTTGTAACACCATCTCACAACCCCGAAGATATTGCAACAGCCATACAAAATGTGCTTAGGAACGAAGAAATGTATAGCCGCCTTAAAGCCAACACAGCCAAGGCGTTGACAGAGCTTAACTGGGAAAATGAAAAAAAGGTTTTGGTTGATATTTACACACAATTAGTAGATTAGCAGTCATATTCTAACAGGATTCGGGATAAATGAAGGGCAAGCACATCCATATAGTATCGTTTGATGTACCCTATCCGCCAAGCTATGGCGGGGTAATAGACGTGTACTATAAAGTGCTCGCCTTGCACCAACTGGGCATAAAAATTACCCTGCATTGTTTTGAATATAAAGGCCGCCCCGCCGCACCCGAGTTACTTGCTATTTGCGAAAAGGTGTATTATTACCCACGCAAGGTTAGCAAAGGTTACTTATTCAGCCCCAAGCCTTATATAGTGGTTACGCGCACATCGGAGGCACTGATGGCAAACCTGCTGAAAGACAACCACCCTATTTTATTCGAAGGGCTGCATTGCACTTATTACCTGGATGATAAACGCCTTAAAAAACGCTTTAAGATTGTCCGCACCCATAACATTGAACATGATTACTATGAAAACCTTGCTAAGGTGGAGAAGAACATGTTTAAGCGTTTTTACTTTTTTAGCGAAGCGGGCAAACTAAAGGACTTTGAAAAAGTACTTAAGCATGCCGACCTTGTTGCAGCTATATCGCCAAACGATGCGGCTAACCTTGCCAAGCGCTACAAGCATGTACATAATGTAACGGCATTCCACCCTAACGATAACCTTACTGCGGAGCAGGGCAAGGGCAACTTTGCTTTATACCATGGCAGTTTAGATGTTTCGGAGAATAACGAGGCCGCTTTGTTTTTGGTAGAGAAGGTATTTAATACCATTAAGGTACCGTTGGTTATTGCGGGCAATAAACCCAGCAAAGAGCTGCGCGAAGCTGTTGCTACCCATAGCAATGTTAAGATTGCATCGGATATTACCACAGAAGAAATACACCGCCTGATACGCACAGCACACATTAATGTACTGCCAACCTTTCAGGCAACGGGTATTAAGCTAAAACTGCTGGCCGCCTTATTTAATGGCCGCTTTTGCGTGGCGAATACCCCAATGGTAGAAAACACCGGCCTGGAACAACTATGCACCGTTGCCAATAATGCTGCTGATATGCGCAAAGCCATAGAGCAGTTAATGAAAAAAGAATACAATGGCGTTGATACCGCATTGCGCGAAGAAAAACTCCTGCATGCCTTCTCTAATAATGAGAATGCAAAAAAGCTAATGGGGCTGATTAAGTGGGAGTAGCTTTATAACACTGCCTCTATCACATTAAACCACACATACGTAGTAATAAACGATAGCACAATGCTTACTCCAATAATCAGGTTAGCAAGGCGTGGGTTAATTCCATACACATCTGCTAGTACCCCAACAGATAACAGCACGGGCATAGAGGCTTCAAAAACAGCTATTTTAGATATGATGCCGTTATAACCCAATGCCAACACAATGCTTAAGATTAGCATCGGCGCCAGGATTAGTTTGTAAGTAAGCACTGCGGCAATGGATTTGATTTGTTCCCGCCATCCGGTAAATGAAAGTTGTAAGCCGATAGAGAATAGCGCTAACGGGGCAATGGTTGTAGCAAGGATAGTAAAGAATGGGGCAATTGGGGTAATGTCTACAAAGTGCGGAATTGTTAATGCAGCGACACAGCCTACAAAAGGCGGAAATAGCAAAATCTTTTTAGCAACCTGCGAAAGAGGTATAGTTCCTTTGCCACTTGAGCGTATGGCTATGATAATACCGCCAACAGAAAATAGCATAAACGTTACCTGGTCGCAGATAATGGCAATGCTAAGCACCTTTTCGCCATAATAAGCCATTATTAACGGGAAGCCTACAAACGATGTATTGCTAAGGCCGGAGGTTAATTGCAGCACACCATAATTAGCATCGGTAGGTTTAAGCTTAATGGATATAATACGGGCAAAGAGTAATGCGCCCAGAAACAGGATAATAGGGGAGAGGGCGGGAATTAATAGTTCTGTTGACCAATTGATATAAGGCAGGTATTTAAACGATACTGCGGGCAATGCAAGGTTGATAATCCATGCGTTTATGCCTTTGTGCGCATCGGCAGGTACCAGCTTACGGTAGCGGAATAATACCCCCGCCAGAATACAAAAACCAATCAGTACAAAATTCGACATGGAATTAATCCAGCAACTTAGAGTCTATCACCATTCCGTTATCGCACTTAAGGGTGCGGGCGGTAAAGCGCTTAAATAGAGAATAATCGTGGGTTGCCATTACCACAGTTTTGCCGCTGTTTTTAATCTCAATAAACAGCTTTACAATCTCTTCCGATGTTTCAGGGTCGAGGTTGCCGGTAGGCTCATCGGCAAGGATAATATCAGGATTGTTAAGCAAGGCGCGGGCTACAGCTACACGTTGCTGTTCGCCACCCGATAGTTCGTGTGGCATTTTATGGCCCTTGCTGGCAAGGTGTATGCGTTCTAAAACCTCGCGAATGCGCAGGTCAATATCCTGTTTGTCTTTCCAGCCTGTGGCACGTAGCACAAACTCCAGGTTGGCGTTTACAGAACGGTCAGACAATAATTGAAAATCCTGAAACACAATGCCCAGCTTGCGGCGCAAAAAAGGAACCTCTTTGCGTTTAAGGCCTTCTATCTGGTAACCTGCTACCATGGCGTTGCCGCTATGGGGCTCAATCTCTCCATACAAAACCTTTAGCAGGCTGCTTTTGCCACTACCTGTTTTGCCAATCAGGTATAAAAACTCACCACGCTCAATGGTTATGTTAATGTTCTTCAACACTACATTGGAGCCTTGCGCTACACTCAGGTTTTTTAGTTCAATAACGTTTTGCATGGCTACAAGTCTATCTTTTCTATTTTGCCAAAGGGCAATGTGGCGGCAAATTCCATAATCTTTTCCAGTTTGTCGCCCATACCAATACGATCCAGCGATTTATCGGGCCTGTCCAGCCTAAAATAAGCCTTCAGCGTAAAGTCGTCGCCACGCAGTTGTATATAGTCGGGTATTTTGGCTGTGCCTTTTATTTTAAGGATATACATCGGTGCAAAATTAACTAATTAGCAATTAATACTGTGGTAATATTTAAAGGGTTATCTTTATACTCTGAAATAACCCAAACAAAAGCCCCCGCTACACGTTAAACTCTGTAGTATGAAAGTAAAAAAATTAAATATCGTAAGCTTTGCCCCTAAAGGCCACAACAACTTTTTAGATACCGTTGCTACAAGGGCCAAAGCGTATTTCGAAACGCATAACATTTCGCCCTATGCAAACGCCGGCATGTGGGTAAAAACCATCATCATGCTTACGCTGTATTTTGCACCTATTGTGCTTATAATAACAGGGGTAGCATCGGTAAGCGGCTGGTTGTTTTTTGGTTTATGGACAGTTATGGCTATCGGGTTAATTGGTATTGGCACATCGGTAATGCACGATGCAAACCACGGCACCTACTCACCCAACAAAAAAGTAAACAGGTTTATTGGCTACATTTTAGAAGCAGTGGGTGGTTTCTCTATCAACTGGAAGATACAACACAACGTATTGCACCATACCTATACTAATATCGATGGCCTCGACGAAGATATTGAAAGCGTTGTTTTCCTGCGCCTTTCGCCACGCCAGCCTCTGTACTGGTTTCATAAATACCAGTTCCTTTACATCTGGTTTTTCTATTCAATTATGACCTTGTACTGGATGACTGCCAAAGACTTTGTGCAGGTATTCCGTTATAAACGTAAAGACCTGTTAATCAAGCAACGTACTACGCTTAAAAAGGCCGTTTTTAGCCTAATTATGTACAAGATTTTCTATTACGGATATATCATAGTGTTGCCTATCCTGTTCTCGGGTATGCCTTGGTACTATGTAATCTTCGGCTTTTTGTTGATGCACTTTATTACAGGCTTGTTCCTGTCGTGTGTGTTTCAACCGGCCCACGTTATGGAAACATCGGGCTATGCTGCCCCTATTGCTAAAGAAGACAGCAAGCATAAAATGGAAGACACCTGGGCTATCCACGAAATGGAAAACACTGCCAACTTTGCCCCTAAAAACCGTTTATTGTCGTGGTTTATTGGTGGGTTGAACTTTCAGATAGAACACCATTTGTTTACCCGCGTATGCCATGTGCATTACCGTAAGCTGGCCCCTATTGTACAGCAAACAGCTCAGGAATTTAATATTCCGTACCATGTGCAGCCAACATTCCGCCGTGCCTTGTGGGAGCATGCCAAAATGCTTAAAAAACTGGGTAGGCAAAAAGCTATTTAACCAGCAATTCCTAAGTGTGAAATGCTTTGCTGCTGTGCATTATATATGCATTGGCAAAATACATTATGCATTCTGAATTTTGCATTAAAAATTCACCCCTTTTTATTACCTTTGCAGTCCTAAAACAACCCCCTTTTATATAATGGAAAGTAATACTGCAACTTTGGCAACTGAACTAGGCAATTACGAAACACAGCTTAACGGTTGGATTGAACAGGAAAAATCGGCCGTACAGGTAATCAACAATGTTAGCCACCTATGGTTAGACAAATCTGTTGAATTGGTAATCTTCCGTAATCAACTGGTAAACCGTAGCGTTAGCGAGGTTTTGGGCCTTATTGACTATGCCCGCAATTTTGTTGGCAAACCCATTACCATTAACGATGTACTTACCCTATCGGGCGAGTTATTGAAAATTGATATTGCCCCATCTCGTTTAGATATTGGCCGCCTTGCTTCAGAGTGGGTTACCGAAGGTTCTTCTTTTGCTTCTCAGGGCGAATTTTTAGGGGCTAAATTAAATGGCTTTGTTGGCAATGCCGAGGCAAGCCTTACTCCTAAAGATGTTGTTTTATACGGTTTTGGCCGTATTGGCCGCTTAGCCGCCCGCGAGTTAATCACTCAAGCCGGTAAAGGCGAGCAATTACGTCTACGTGCTATTGTTACCCGTTCTTTATCTAAAGATGATATTGAAAAGCGCGCCGACCTTTTACGTAACGATTCTATCCACGGGCCATTCCCAGGCACTATTACCGCCGATGTAGAGAATAATGCCCTTATAATCAACGGTCATACCGTAAAATTAATTGCTGCTAAATCTCCTGATGCGGTAGATTACGAAGCACATGGCATAACCAATGCCCTTGTTATAGATAATACCGGTGTTTTCCGCGACCGTGAGGGTCTTGGTCTTCACCTTAAGTCTAAAGGCATTGCCCAGGTGCTTTTAACAGCTCCGGGCAAAGGGGATGTGCCTAACATCGTTCACGGTGTTAACCACCTGAACCACCCTGCCGATAGCGATACTATTTTCTCTGCAGCATCGTGTACTACAAACGCCATTATTCCTATCCTTAAAGTGGTAGAAGAAAGCGTAGGTATTGACAATGGCCACTTAGAAACCATTCACTCGTACACCAACGACCAAAACCTGTTAGATAACTACCACGCTAAATACCGCCGTGGCCGTTCTGCAGCGTTAAACATGGTAATTACTGAGACAGGTGCTGATAGTGCTATTAAAAAGGTTCTTCCGGTACTTTCAGGTAAGCTTACCGCTAACTCGGTACGCGTACCAACCCCCGATGTTTCGTTGGTTATCCTTAGCCTTAACCTAAGGGAAAAAACTACCAAAGACGAGCTTAATGCTATATTGAAAAAAGCCGCTTTAGAAGGTGACTTGGTTGAACAAATCCAATACTCAATATCGAACGAGCTTGTATCGAGCGATTTGATTGGTAACCCTTGTGCTTCTATTGTAGACAGCCCTGCAACTATTGTTTCGGCTGACGGCAAACGCGCTGTGTTATACATTTGGTACGATAATGAGTACGGCTACACCCGCCAGGTAATGCGCCTAAGCAAATACCTAAGCAAGGTTGTCCGCATGACATACTATTAGTAGATTGATATTTCTAAATAAAAAGCCCCGGCAGCAATGCTGGGGCTTTTTTGTGACCTATGTTATTCTTTGCAATAAGAAGAATTGCATACATTTAGGCAAAACAAAATTAATATGTCAGCATACACAGAACCAATGTTAAAAGAGGGCTCTTTAAAGGGCAAAACCATAATAGTAACCGGTGGCGGCACAGGCCTTGGCAGGTCTATGACCAAGTACTTTTTAGAGCTTGGAGCCAACGTAACCATAGCCAGCCGCAAGCTTGATGTTATTGAAGCTACAGCCGAAGAGCTACGTAAAGAAACGGGTGGCAATATTCTTGGCCTTGCATGCGATGTACGTAAGTACGATGAGGTAGAGGCTATGATTGCCAAAACAAAAGAGACTTTTGGCTATGTTGATGTATTAGTAAACAACGCGGCAGGTAACTTTATAAGCCCTACCGAAAGGCTTAGTCACAAAGGATTTGATGTGGTGGTAGATATTGTACTAAAAGGCAGCTACAACTGTACCCTTGCACTTGGCAAAATGTGGATTGCCGATAAAAAACCGGGCAATGTGCTAAGTATTGTTACCACGTACGCGTGGACAGGTTCTGGCTACGTAGTACCATCGGCTGTGGCAAAGGCGGGTGTGTTGATGATGACGCGCTCGTTAGCAGCAGAGTGGGGCCGTAAAGGCATCCGCTTAAATGCTATTGCGCCGGGGCCATTTCCAACGCAAGGTGCATGGCAACGTTTGTTCCCTCAGGATTTAGCAAGCGAGATAGATCCATTGAAACGCATTCCGTTGGGCCGCTTTGGCGAGCATCAGGAGCTGGCTAACCTGGCTGCCTACTTAGTGTCTGATTACTCAGCATACGTTAACGGAGAGGTAGTTACTATTGATGGTGGCGAGTGGATACACGGCGCCGGTGAGTTTACCAACCTTGGTGCCGTACCTGACGATATGTGGGATGCTATTGAAAAAATGACGAGGGGGAAATAATACCCCGTCAATAAAAAAAGCCCCTGACCGTTGGCGTCAGGGGCTTTTTTACAACCTTACATACTTTATTTCTTTTCTTCGCCTTCGTTGGTAAAGAATAATTTTTTCAATTCAGTGGCATCTTCGGGCCTCATCTTACCTGCTAAAATAAGACTTAACTGCCTGCGGCGCAATGCCCCACCGTAGCGTTGTATTTCCAGTTCGCTTTCGGGCTGTAGCTCGGGTACATTAATGGGGTTACCAATTTGGTCTACCGCCACAAAGGTGTAAATAGCCTCGTTACATTTAATTTTTTCGCCTGTAGCATGGTTTTCTACCCACACATCAATATATACCTCCATTGATGAGTTAAAAGCGCGCGACACCTTAGCTTCTAACGTAACAATATCAGCCAGTTTTATAGGCTGGTTAAATGATACGTTGTTTACTGATGCCGTAACGCATACCCTTTTGCTATGGCGTTGTGCAGCTATTGCAGCGGCAATGTCCATCCAATGCAACAAACGTCCACCCATCAGGTTACCCAGGGTGTTGGTGTCGTTAGGAAGTACTATTTCCGTTAAAACAGCAGCACTTTCAGTGGCCGTAGCTTTTTTACGCATCATTAAACTTATTTTAAACCTAATTTGGTTTTAACAGCCGGCATTAAATCATCGCTCTCTGTAGAAAAAAGGATGGTACCTGCGCTTGAGTCAAGAACATAAGTGTAGCCTTTTTCTTTAGCTACGCCGTTAATAGCATCGGTAGCTTTTTTAATAATAGGCTGGAAAAGCTCTGTACGTTTTTTGTCCATATCATCCTGTGCCTGGTACTGGAATGATTGCAATGATGTTTGAAGGTTGTTCAACTCATCCTCGCGCGATTTTTGTACCGAAGGCAACATAACGCCTTTAGCCATATCGGCTTTGTAAGCATCATACTTAACTTTTATCTCGTTGGTTTTGCGGTCAATCTCGCGCAAAAGACCAGATTGTAGTGTGTCAAGCTCAGTATTAGCTTTTTTAGCATCGGGCATAAAGGTTACAAGCTCTTGTAAATTGATGTGGCCAACCTTTTGGGCGCTGGTTATACCAACCGAAGCCATTACCATGAATGCTACTACAAATACTTTAATTACGTTCTTCATTATAAATAGTTGTTTTAAGGTCGCAAATGTAATATAAATAATTTTATCAACCTTGCTAATACGAATACTGTGCCATTTTATTGTGTAGCCTTTAAAATCACTATTATTGCCCTATGCAGAAAAACAAGGTAGGCCTAAGTACGGGCATATTTCTGGTAATGGGCTCTATGATAGGCTCTGGCGTATACATAGTAAGCGCAGGGGTAGCCCAGGCATTAGCCAACCCAATGTTACTTATTTTGGTGTGGATAACCACCGGTATACTTACCGTTATAGCAGCTACATCGTATGCAGAGCTATCGGCTATGTTCCCTAAATCGGGTGGGCAGTACGTGTACCTTAAAGAAGCCTTTAACCCGCTTATGGGTTTCTTATATGGCTGGTCGCTGTTTGCGGTAATACAAACAGGTACCATTGCTGCGGTGGCGGTGGCTTTTGCCAAGTTTACGGCTGTCTTGGTCCCCTGGTTTAGTGCAGACAATATCCTCTTTCAATCGGGCGATTTTACCATTCATGCCGGGCAGTTGCTTGCTGTTGCTAGTATAGCATTACTTACATTTATTAATTCACGGGGAATACAATACGGGGCCGTAGTACAATCATCATTAACCGTAATAAAAGCGCTAACCCTTATCCTGCTGATAATAGCTACAATATTCATTTTTAGTAATGCAGAGGCTATAGCAACTAATTTTGAGAATTTCTTTTCGTTAGATAAAACCATATGGAAAGAAAAAGGTTGGTCGGTTTGGCCGCCAGAAGCGGCAGTAAACCATATAGCTGTAACAACTGAATCGTGGACATGGCTTGCCCTGCTATCTGCTTTTGGCGCTGCTATGGTAGGCCCGCTATTCAGCAGCGATGCCTGGAACGGTGTAACCTTTATTGCCGGGGAGATGGAGAACCCTAAAAAGAATGTAGCCCGCAGCTTAATCATCGGGGTAGGAGGGGTAACGCTATTGTATGTACTAACCAACCTGGGCTACCTGTTTGTGTTACCTATGTGGGGCACAGAAGGGGCTACTACATTAGCTGGCAGGGGTATTCAGTATGCCGAATATGAGCGGGTAGGTACTGCCGCTATGCAGGTAATGCTGGGCGCCAGTGGTGCCATTGTTATGGCGGTATTGATTATGATTTCCACCTTTGGTGCTAATAACGGTATTGTGCTATCCGGTGCGCGGGTGTATCAAACTATGGCTAATGATGGGCTGTTCTTTAAAAAGATGGCTAATAGCAACAAGCAGCAGGTGCCGGGCTTTTCGCTTTGGGTGCAGTGTATATGGGCATCGTTGTTATGCCTTTCGGGCAAGTATGGTGATTTGCTGGACTATGTAATGTTTGTGGTAATCCTGTTCTATATCCTGACTATTGCCGGCTTGTTTATCCTGCGCTTTAAACAACCCAAAGCCGACAGGCCCTACAAAGCATTTGGCTACCCTGTTTTACCTGCTCTTTACATTATTGCCATGATTGGCTTTATTGTAAACCTGTTGATTGTAAAACCTCAATTTACCGTACCGGGATTGATAATAGTACTAACAGGCATACCTGTTTACTACATCTGGAAGTTTGTCCACAGTAAGAATGCCCCGAAGTTGTAAGATGATAAAATTGAATTAGATTTTCTCCAGCGTAAGTTCTTGGTTTTTATAGTCGATAATGGCGTTGTATTCATGCAGTATATCGCTGCCCAAAACCCCATCAATAGGCTCAAGCCCCAATTTATCGTAGCTGGCATTAACATGGCTAAGGTCTAACGCTAGGCCCTGGTAGTTTTTTACCTTTATAGTGCCTAAGCTTATCTCGTCAATATCTATCATGTGGCCACGCATAGAGTCGGTACCCAACCCTGTAGATAACCTGTCCAGCTCAACCAGTTTATTTTCCTCGCTAAAATTTACAATTCGGTTTTTATCAAACACAGTTTTAGATGCGCCTGTATCTACCAGTAAATGGGCTTTGTGACCGTTTATCTTAGCGTTTATATATAGGTGGTAACCGTCTCCTTCTATACTAAGTACCTTTAAGGTTAGTTTAGTATCGCTTGCTTTCTTCATAAATTAAATATCTCCTCATATCAAAGTTATTGCTTGTACCATTATTGGCAAAGCGTATATAGTATTCGTATTGAAATTAAACTAAGTTTACATTGTTTAGTCTATTGTATAAACCTTTGTATATGAGGATAAAAATTATGCCCGCATTTTGTTTAACAACAGGCATCTTAGCGGTGTAACTATCATCGGCAATCACATAGTGTGTTTTAAATCCCGTTACAGGGGGTAGGTATAATAATATACCCTCAAATATTTTAATACTATTATTCAGCTAAATTCGAAGCACGATGAGAAAATATATACTTCTTCTATTGATATTGATTGCCGGAATTGCCAATGCACAGCAGCCTACTGTTGGCCTTGTTCAATATAATGTGCCTAATACAGATGGATATATATTGTATGCCCCTATGGGTTCGTTTACTACCTATCTGATAGATAAATGCGGGCGGGAGATTAATCAATGGGAAAGCACTTACAGGCCTGGACTTTCGGCATACTTAATGCCCGATGGTAGCTTATACCGTTCAGGAAACACAGGCAATACAGTATTTGGTTCAGGAGGCAGCGGGGGCATAGTTGAGAAATACGATTGGGCGGGTAACCTGGTATGGTCGTACAGGCTTTCCGATTCTACCCAATGCCAGCACCACGATTTTACCGTATTGCCCAATGGCAATGTCTTATTTATAACATGGGAGTTGCACGACACTATTGATGCTGTTGCTAACGGCAGAAACCCAAATCAATTAGGTACTGAATTTTGGAGCGAAAAGCTGATTGAGATACAACCCATAGGTAATAACCAAGGCACTATTGT
>JBIPNX010000013.1:0-14568 GCA_044378145.1 Flavobacteriales bacterium
AGAGTCTTTAACCAGTTTGCCCAGCTTCAACATAAAGGCATCGGTATACCCAAACGATGAAGACTCAGGGCCGGTAATGCCTAAGCGCAGGTTACCACGGTCTTCTAACGGTGCAAGTTCTGATTGCAGCAAACTGCCAACACCAATAATAACCCCTATACAGGCAAACCAAATTAAAAGTGGCAATCCCCAGCCTGCGCGCATAAACGAAGCCAATGAGTTGCGATAACCATTTTCCATGCGCTCAAAAAATGGTTCGGTAGCTACATAAAAGCGGCTTTTCTTTTGGTCTTTACGAAACAGTTTAGCGTTAAGCATGGGCGTTAACGTAAGCGATACAAAAGCTGATATAAGTACTGCCGCAGCTATAACCACACCAAACTCTCGGAAGAGGCGCCCAACAAAGCCCTCCATAAATATTACGGGCATAAATACCGCGGCAAGTGTAAGCGAGGTTGATATAACGGCAAAGAAAATTTCTTTAGAACCCTCAATGGCTGCTTCCATGGGCCGCAGGCCGGCTTCTATTTTCTTGTATATATTTTCGGTGACGACAATACCATCATCTACCACTAACCCCGTTGCCATTACAATAGCCAGCAGGGTAAGTATATTGATAGAGAACCCGAAAATGTACATGATAAAGAACGTACCTATTAACGATACGGGAATATCTATCAGTGGGCGTATGGCAATAACCCAGTCGCGGAAAAAGAGGTAAATAATAAACACTACCAACAGAATGGCAATGAGCAAAGTCTCTTCTACTTCCTCTACCGATTGGGTAATAAATTTGGTGTTGTCTAATGCAATGTTTAGTTTAAAATCTTTGGGTAATTCTTTTTCTAAAACAGCATAGCGCTTGTAAAATTCTTCGGCAATATCTAAGTAGTTAGAGCCCGGCTGTGGTACCACACCCAAGCCCACCATGGGTATGCCACTTTCGCGTAAAATAGTTTCGGGATTTTCCGATCCTAACTCAGCACGGCCAATATCACCTAAGCGTATGTTACGGTCGCCCTGGTTAGATATAATAAGATTTTCAAAATCGTCTTTGGTTTTTAAACGGCCCAGCGTACGCACTACCAGCTCGGTATTGGCACCGTAAATTTTACCACCGGGTACTTCTACGTTCTCTTTATTTATAGCGGCTGAAACATCGGCAGGAGTTAAGTTGTATGCTGCCAGTTTTTGCGGGTCTAACCAAATGCGCATGGCATAGCGTTGCTGCCCCCAAATTTGTATGGTACTAACACCCGGTATGGTTTGCAGGCGTTGGGCAATTACGTTTTCGGCATAGTCAGAAAGCTGCAAACGGTTAAGCTTATCGCTTTGTAATGTTAGTGCCACAATGGCATCAGAGCTTGCATCTTGTTTTGATACTACTGGTAACCCATCAATATCTTGCGGAAGGCTTCGCACGGCCTGCGATACCTTATCGCGTACATCGTTAGCGGCTGCCTCTAAGTTAGCATCAAGGTTAAACTCTACAGTAATCTGGCTGCTGCCTAAGTTACTGGCCGATGATATGGTGCGGATACCATCAATACCATTAATAGCTTTTTCCAGCGGCTCCGTTATCTGCGATTCTATTACCTCGGCATTGGCACCGGTGTAGCTGGTACGTACGTTGATAATGGGCGGGTCGATAGCCGGATACTCGCGCACACCCAAAAAGCTAAAGCCAAGGCCGCCAAACAGCATTATAACTACAGACATTACTATAGCCAGTACCGGGCGTTTTATGCTGGTGGTAGATAAACTCATTCTTACTTTCCGGCTTTAATAATTTTTATCGCCGCATCGTCTCGCAGCACCATCACGCCTGTTACTATCAGGCTGTCTCCTTCTTTCAATCCTTTTAATACCTGTATGGTAGAGTCGTTACGAATACCGGTTACCACATCAACAGATTTTGCTTTGCCCCCTTTTACAACAAACGCTTTTTGCCCGCGTATGCCGGGTATCAACGCTTGTGTTGGCACTAAGTACGATTCTACATTGTCTTGCAAATCAAGCTTTACTTCGGCAAAAGAGCCGGGCAATACTTTACCGTCGGTATTAGGATAGATAGCCCTGATGCGTAAGGTGCGGGTTGCAGGGTCAATCTTAGGCTCTATAGCTAAAATTTTGGCAACACGCAGTTGGTCGTCGCCACGGGTGGTAAACTTAACTTCTGTGCTATTGGTAATGAGTGGCGAATAACGCTCGGGCACACTAAAATCTATTTTAACAGGCTTTAGCTGCTGTATGGTTGCAATAACATTGGCTGATGTAACGTAGCTCCCGTTGCTTACACTTTTAAGGCCTACAACACCGTCAAACGGGGCATAAATCTCGGTCTTGGCAATTTGCGCTTTGGTAAAATCTATGTCTGAATTAAGGCTTTGTGTTGAGTTTTTGGCAATATCAAAGTCTTCCTGGCTAACGCCGTTTATCTTCAAAAGCTTATCTAAACGGTCTTCTTTCTCCTGCGATATTTTTAGCTGTGCATTCAGTTTGCGCAACGTGGCCTGTAAGTCGGCATCGTTTATTTTAACCAGCAACTGGCCCTTGCGCACAAAAGCCCCCTCGGTAAAATTGATAGAAACTATTTTGCCGCTCATCTCCGGGCGCAGTTCCACTTCTTCGTTGGCAATTACATCGCCGGTAATAAGTATATTGTTTTCAACCCTGGCCGGTTTTATCAGTGCTACGGTTACAGGGCTTGGAGCTTGTCCGCCTTTTCCCTGGGCCTGGCCACCCTTGTTTTTTCCTGCGTCAACCACAAAAATCTTAAGCAAGGCAAGTACAACAACAACTATCAGAATTATTAAGGGTACGCGGAGTTTCTTCATTTTACAGCCCTTTTGGGTTTGTGAACCTATCAAAAATTGTACCGACAAGGGGTACTAACATGGTATAAAGGTACTAAACATGGCCAAGAGATTAATGTTCAAACAATAAATTTTGCTTCTTGCATTGCTGAACGGGTAAGAAATTTAAAATAACAGATTAGTAAAACCTAAATTATTTGCTAACTTTGATACTCTATAATTCTAACCAAATGAAAAGAATATTACTTTTTTTAGTTGCATTATGTTGTGTAACGGCTGCTCAGGCTCAATGTCCTAATGGACAATCGCAGGTAATAATTGCTATTACCCCCGACAGCTACCCTAACGAAACATCGTGGACGCTGACCTATGCCCAATCGGGCGCTGTAATAGCACAGGGTACAACCAATGGCGATACAGTTTGCGTACCATCAAGCGCGTGTTTAAAGTTTAATATACACGATAGCTACGGCGATGGTATTTGCTGTGGCTACGGCCAGGGTCATTACTCTGTTACCCTAAACGGCCAGCTTATGGCACAGGGCGGCGATTTTGACAACGACGAGGCTACGTATTTTAACTGCCCTCCGGGTTATGCCTGTTCAAGTGCTATAGAAGTTGGCCTTGGCTCTTATACTTCTCCGGTTGCAGACATGTGGTACGAGTTTAAGCCCGATAGTATTGGTACCTACCTTATAACTACCTGCAGCACCAACACCTGCAACACCAAAATTTGGGTGTACGACCATTGCACAGGCTTAACCTATGATAATACCAACATTGGTACTATATTCTACGATGATAATAACGGCGGCTGCGGCTTGCAGGCTGTTGTTACCGCTTATATGGACTCAGCGCTTACCTACTACATACGCATTGGCGATGTTGGCGGCAGCTGCGCTGCATTTGGTATAGATTGGGAACTTCAGTACTTAGGACCTGTGGTGGGTTGTATGGACCCTAACAGCTGTAACTATAACCCTCTGGCAACTGTTGCCGGCCCGTGTTATGCCTATGGCAGCCCGCAGTGCCCTGAGGCTCCGGACTTAATGGTTGTTCAATCGGCCATACTAAGCTCGCTTGATATGGACCAGATAACGGTTGACAACTGCTACGTGCAAGAAGGTTGCGTTACCGGTTTTGGCTTACGCGATATTATCCGCTTTACTACCCACATTAAAAACATTGGCGAAGACGATTACTTTATTGGCGTTCCGCAAGCGGGCACCCAGTTTGTGTTTGACCCCTGCCATGGCCACTGGCATTATGTTGGCTACGCCCAATACGTGCTTGTTAACCAACAAGGTACAGAAATTCCCGTTGGATTTAAAAACGGTTTCTGCGTGTTAGATCTTGAGTGCAGCGATGGTGGCACTGCACAATACGGCTGCGGCAATATGGGTATTACTGCCGGTTGCGGCGATATTTACGGCTCGGGCCTTGCCTGCCAGTGGATTGATATTACCGATGTTGATACCGGCCAATACGTGCTGCTTGTACGCGTTAACTGGGACCATAGCCCAGATGCTTTAGGCCGTCAGGAATCTGACTACACCAACAACCAGGCGCAGGTTTGTATCCGCTTAACGCGCGATATAAACGGTATACCATCATTCACTATTGATAACGATTGCCCTGTATTTGTAGATTGTATGGGTGTTGAATATGGTAATGCAGAAGCCGATTGTAACGGTACCTGCAACGGTACGGCTATTAAGGGAGACCTTGATGCCGACGGTGAGCGTGAAACCGAAGATGCCCATATTTATGTGGTAGAAATATTAGACGGAACCGCAACAGCACTGCCTTGTACCGACCTTAGCGGCAATGGCACCATAACCATTTACGATGCCGCTTTGGATAACAAATGCGCATTGATGGGCAACCCTGAAAATAACAACGAGTGCAGCTTCCCTCAAAACTTTATCAACCCAGACGATACAGTAAGCCTAAGTATGATTGATGTTAACCTTGACCTTAATTATATTGAGATTGCTATGAAAAACCCTGCACACAAAGTAAACGCTTACCAGTTTACTATGCACGGCATTAAAATACTGGGCGTACAAAACATGGTAGACCCATTGTTGTATCCTATCAACCCTGAATACACTACAGGTGGCACAGAGGTTATTGGTATATCGTATCAAGGCTTTGTTACAGAGAAGTACCTGACCCCCACACCACTTTGCCGCATTTACTTTAGCGAGATTACTGATACCGTTATTTGTATTGATAAAATTACCGATATAGTAAATGAGTTATACCAACGTACCAATACTGTGATTGATGGCAACTGCTTCCAGGTACCTGCTACCGGTGTTAACGAAGACTTGTTCAGCGTAGGTGTTAAGGTTTATCCTAACCCATCAGACGGTATATTCAACCTGCAACTAACTACCGCAAAAACTACTGATTATAAAGTGGTAGTAAATGATATGATGGGCAAACAAGTACGTTCTTTTGCAGGCAATGGCAAAGGCTCTCAAATACTTCCTATAGACCTATCGGGCATGCCGGCAGGTGTGTACAGTGTAACTGTAACATCGGGCAAGGTGCAAAACACCCAGCGCCTGGTATTTATGGGGAATTAAGAGATAAAGAGATAAAAAATGAAAAGCCTGCGGCAAATTGCTGCGGGCTTTTTTATTGGTAGAAAAAACTATTAAGGAATACTATATTCAACTGTAACAGGGCCAAGCCAATAAGCTGCTCTTACATCTAATGGGTGGCAGCGTATCAGTATAGTATTGCCCGAAATCCTGTTTTCTACACTAACGGTATATTCAAAACCCGAACCCATATCTTCATTTCTAAATTGTGTGCCGCTTTTTACTTCCACCTCGGTAAAGCAATTGCGCATTATGCTTTCAGGGTATTTCTTCCCTGTTTTCTTATCAAAAAAAGCATATTTAATGCAGCCCGTTCTTTTCATGTCGGCTTTAATTATCCGCAATTCAACTTCGGGTTTTTTAATAGCTAGTAAGGTGTCTTTTATGGTTAGTGTATCGTGTGTGCTGGACATTACAACCGTGGCTGAAAGTATAACGCTGCCGGGCATTGCAGCAGTAAATGCACGATGAGAAAAAACTCCGTTGGTAGTTGTTTTGTTAAATACGGTATCAATATCATCTATAAAACCAATACCTCTTTCAATACCTACATAGCAATGCGTTATATGCCAATCAGGGGCGCAATCAGGGAAAGGGTAAAAGAATTGTGTTTGCGCTTGAAGCAATACATTTAAACTGAGAAACAACAGCGTGGCTAATACTTTAGGCATATGGCTTAAAACGGCTGATTTAAGGAAAGGTTATTGCCACCATTTTTTTGGTGGCGGTGTTGTAGAAAACCTATGTATGGCCGCGTAATGGTTTATTGCTTCTTCTACCTCGATTTTGCTTTTATCTAAAAAGCTTAGCCAAACAGCTTGGTTACGTTTTATGCCTTTGGCTTTAATAACTAAGGCATCATCATTTTCTTCATCGTTCTTTTTAAAGTAGCAATGCTCAACAGCTTTCCATTGTATTAATGGTTCATTTTCTATTTGAATGCCAGCTTCAGTTATTGTTAGCTGAGGCTTTCTATTAAAATAGGTAAGCCAGGTGCGTATAACAATATAGAAAAATGGCGCAATAAATATGTTGGTTACCCAGGGGCCACCTTGCGCGGCATTTAAAATTAAAGCTCCAACAATAATAACCGATACAAAGATGGCCGAAAAGAGGGTTCTCTTTTTTACATAAAAGGCCACTACGGTTGGGTTGGCATTTTCCATGCTAGGCAGCTATGGGGATCCCTGCTTTCGCAGGGATGACTCCGATTATTTTTTTCAGTACTACGAACTGCCAACTGCGAACCACCAACTATTTACTCAAATACAAATTCCTCTCTGAATAAATCTTTTGGAAGAACTCATCGTGCAGGTCGGTGATGAACTGGATAGCCTCTCCGGTCGATTTCATCTCGGGGCCTAATTCTTTAGCCACCTCGGGGAATTTATCGTGAGAGAATACAGGGATTTTTATAGCGTAGCCGCGTGGCTGTGGGTTGAATTTATAATCTTTCAACTTAAGCTCGCCCAGCATTACTTTGGTAGCAATGTTAACGTATGGTTCGTCGTACGCTTTGGCTATAAACGGCACGGTGCGAGAGGCACGTGGGTTAGCTTCGATGATGTACACCTGGTCGTTTTTAACGGCAAACTGTATGTTGATTAACCCAATGGTGTTTAACGACAGGGCAATTTTCTTAGTGTACTCACGTATCAGGCCTATTACCTTATCGCTAAGAGAGAAGGTAGGCAACACAGCGTATGAGTCGCCCGAGTGGATACCCGCCGGCTCTATGTGTTCCATAATGCCAATGATGTAAACATCTTCGCCATCGCAAATAGCGTCGGCTTCAGCTTCTATGGCGTTTTCAAGGAAATGGTCAAGCAACACGCGGTTACCCGGAATATCTTTATTGATATCGATAACGTGCGTTTCCAGTTCTTCCTCGTTAATTACAATCTTCATGTTGTGGCCACCCAGTACATACGACGGGCGCACCAACAATGGGAAACCAAGCTCGCGCGAAAGTTCTACCGCCTCATCGGCCGTTTGTATAACACCGAATTTAGGGTAGGGGATATCAAGGTCTTTTAAGCGCTCAGAGAAACGTCCGCGGTCTTCGGCAAGGTCAAGGCTCTCGTAATCAGTTCCAATGATTTTAATGCCGTAGCGGTGAAGTTTTTCGGCCAGTTTAAGTGCGGTTTGTCCGCCTAACTGAACAATAACCCCTTCGGGCTGTTCATGCTGAATGATGTCGTAAATATGCTCCCAGAAAACAGGCTCAAAATACAGCTTGTCCGATATGTCAAAATCGGTAGAAACTGTTTCGGGGTTGCAGTTAATCATAATGGTTTCGTAGCCACACTCGCGGGCGGCTAATACACCGTGTACACAAGAATAATCAAACTCTATACCCTGACCAATACGGTTAGGGCCGCTACCTAAAACAATAATCTTTTTCTTGTCAGAACGTACGCTCTCATTCTCGGTTTCAAACGTAGAGTAGTAGTAAGGTGTTTTGGCTTCAAACTCGGCAGCGCAGGTATCAACCAGTTTGTACACGCGCTTAATGCCCATCTCGTTACGCTTTTTATACACCTCACTTTCCAGACACTTAAGTAAATGCGCTATCTGGCGGTCGGCGTAGCCTTTTTGCTTGGCCTCTACTAATAGTTCGCGCGGAATATTTTCAATAGTATAATTAGAAATGTTACGGTCGGTTTCTACCAAATCGTTTATCTGGTTAAGGAACCAGGGGTCGATAAGTGTATGCTTGTAAACCGTTTTTAGCGACATGCCAATTTGCAGCGCGTCTTTAATATGAAATAACCTGTTCCACGATGGGTGTTTCAGGCTGTCTTCCAGCTCTTCAATATTGCGCAGTTCTTTACCATCGGCACCTAAACCGTTGCGGCTAATCTCAAGGCTCTGACAGGCTTTTTGTAATGCCTCCTGGAACGAGCGGCCAATGCCCATAGCCTCGCCCACACTTTTCATTTGCAGGCCAAGCTCTTTGTTACCGCCTTTAAATTTGTTGAAATTCCAGCGGGGTATTTTTACAATTACGTAGTCTAGCGTTGGCTCAAAAAATGCCGATGTAGTCTTGGTAATCTGGTTCTTAAGTTCGTCAAGGTTATAACCAATAGCCAGCTTAGCGGCAATTTTAGCAATAGGGTACCCTGTTGCTTTAGATGCTAATGCTGATGAACGCGATACGCGTGGGTTAATCTCTACCGATATAATCTCCTCGGTTTCAGGATGCACCGCAAACTGCACGTTACAGCCGCCGGCAAAGTTGCCAATGGCACGCATCATTTTAATGGCTTGCGAGCGTAGCTCCTGGAAAACAGTGTCAGACAAGGTCATAGCCGGGGCAACGGTAATACTGTCGCCGGTATGTATGCCCATCGGGTCAAAGTTTTCAATAGAACAGATAATGGTAACGTTGTCGTTGTTGTCGCGCAGCAGCTCCAGCTCATATTCTTTCCAGCCAAAAACAGCTTTGTCAATCAATACTTCGTGTATGGGCGATGCCTGCAGGCCGCGGGCCAGCTTGGCTTCAAATTCTTCTTTGGTATGTACAAACGATGCACCTGTTCCGCCAAGGGTGTACGATGGACGGATAACCAGCGGGAAACCAATGCGCTGGGCAATTTCTTTACCTTCTAAAAACGAGTGGGCAGTATCGGAAGGGGCTACGCCTACGCCAATGTCAATCATCAGCTGGCGGAACTTCTCACGGTTTTCGGTAATCTCAATGGCGGCAATATCAACGCCAATCATTTGTACCCCGTACTTTTTCCAAATCCCCATCTCCTCGCATTTAATGGCAAGGTTAAGAGCTGTTTGCCCGCCCATGGTAGGCAGCACGGCATCTATCTTACGCTCTTCCAGTATTTTAACTATAGACTGCACGGTAAGCGGCTCCAGGTACACATGGTCGGCCGTTACTTTGTCGGTCATAATGGTAGCGGGGTTGCTGTTAATCAGCGTTACCTCAATACCTTCTTCGCGCAGGGAGCGGGCGGCTTGCGAGCCTGAGTAGTCGAATTCGCAGGCCTGGCCAATAATAATAGGGCCTGAACCAATAATTAAAACGGACTTTATATTAGGATTTTTGGGCATACATCAGGAGTTAAATGATGCCCCATACAGGAAACATCGTGCAAAGATAGCCGAAAAGCCTTTTCTGTCAAGAGGCAATTTATCAATGTTGAAAAGTAGTAATTGGGGATCAGAGTTCAGGGGTCAGAAGTTTTATCTCCTCTTGAGAGCTATTTTTCTCGCTATGGCAGGTGTTAAAGCGAATCGTCACCGACTATTAATTCTATGGCGTATAACTTTTCACTTTTAGCTTTTCGTTTTTCACTTTCTTTGCCCCATGTTTGATTTCACCGACGCGTTTTTACAAGAAGCTTCTATACATAAAATTGGCAATAAGGCCGATGATGAAGGCACTCAACTATCAGCCGATGCGCTGGATTTAGATGGCATGGACCTGCGGGTGTTGCTGCAAAAATTCTTCCTTACCCATTTTAAAACAGAGGAGTTTTACAGCTTCAATTTCCAGGAAGACGACCTTGCCCTTAATCCCTTATACAACTACGTTAAGCGGATATTCAGCAAAGGCGACTTTCATGCGAATACGGTAAGCATGGCGCATTACCTGTACGATGTTAGCAGCCACCCCATGATTAAGCCCGGCGACCTGCTGGTGGGCAAGTTTAAAGATGTGGATATTAAAGGCACACGCACCAACGCTGTGGCTATTTTAAAGGTGGAGAACCTGCAGTCATTCCTTAAGCTGGAAGACGACCTTAGCATGAACAGCGAAAAGGGTATTAACACCGATAAAATTGATAAGGCCGCGCTGATATTCAACACCGAAGAAAAAGATGGTTACCGTGTATTGGTAATTGATAAAGGCAGCAGTACAGAGGCTGTTTACTGGCGCGAAGATTTTTTGAAAATAAAACCCATTAGCGATGAGTTTAGCAACACCAAAAACTTTTTGCAAATGGCCAAAACCTTTGTGGTAAAACAATTGCCCGAAGATTTTGAGGTGGATAAGACCCGCCAGATTGATATGCTAAACCGATCTATCGACTTTTTCAAAAAGAACGATACGTTTGCCAAGGAGGAGTTTGAGAAGGAGATATTCGGTAGTAAAGAGGTGATAGAATCGTTTAACACCTTTTACGATGAGTACAAAGAGGCCAACAATGTAGAGCTGGAAGATAACTTTGAAATATCGACCCAGGCAGTAAAAAAGCAGGCTAAGATTTTTAAAAGCGTGTTAAAGCTGGATAAGAATTTCCACATCTACATCCACGGCGACAGGAAGCTGATAGAAAAAGGCACCGAACCCGATGGGCGCAAATTCTACAAGATTTATTATTCGGAAGAAGAGTAACTACTCTACAACAGTATTATGCCCTGCATTGCCGCCCCACATTGCCCAACCGTTTAAGCTGGTATCGCCTGTTTTATGCGATATCATGGTGCCGGTTTTAGTAGCCGCATATATTATCCCGTTGGTTACCACAGGCTGCGAAAATATAGGGCTTCCCAGATTATAGGTTTTAACTACAGAGCCATCGGTAGCTGATAGTAACTGCACTTTGCCATTATCATCGGCAATCACAATTTTACCGCCTGCTACAACAGGCATGGTGTTACAATCGGCGCCAATAGGCTTGCTCCAAACGGTGTTGCCTGTAGCATCGGTACAATAAACGGTTTGCTTAAGGGCGTAGTAATACTTGCCTTTGTATGATAATGCACGGCCTTCGTCGTCGTTCATTTCGCCGATAGAGCCATCGTCTTCTTTGTTAAGCAAGGCGCTGCCGGGCAGCTTTTTAACCAATGCCAGTGTTGTGGCGTTGTACAGCCCCAGTTCTTTGGAATCGTTGCCTTTTTTGGTTGCTATAACCAGGTTGTTACCCACTACTGTTGGAGACGAAATAGGGTTGAGTTGTTTTCTGGCAATTTCTTTACCGCTCTTGCCTTCAAAAGCATACACCATACCGGTGTTGTTGGCTAAGTAAACATTGCCGTTGGCAAACACAGGAGAGCCCTGCACATTGCCGCCAATGCGTTGTTGCCATTGTATATCGCCTTTCTTCAATCCAAAACATACCAATACATAATCGCCTTTGTTTTCTTTGCCATAGGTATACAAATTATCGGGGTAAACAGCATACACTTTGCCATTGGAAACAGTAGGAGTAGAGTACATGCTGCTGCCCAGCCATTTGCTCCATAGTGGTTTGCCATCGTTTTCGTCAAGTGCATACAGTGTGCACGACTGTGTTATAACCAACACCACACCACTGTCTGACACCGAAGCAGAAGCCCCGCCATCGGCCAGTTCTACGCCCCACATGTTTTTGCCTGTTGCTTTGTCAAACCCGTAAAAATAACGTGAGTAATAGCCGCCGCTTATGTACAAGCCATTGCCCGAAACAGACGGAGGAGAGGAGGCTACATTTTTGCTGTAGCTGTCTTCGCCCACTAAGTTTAAATTGTAGCCTGTTGCGGTTTTCTCCAGGTATTTGGTATGAATAGTATGCGGTTTAACCTCGCTCACCATAAACTCAGTAAGAAAGCCGTTTTTATCGCGCTTGGCGGTATCGTAAAACTTCTCAATGTTCGCAGAACCTAAGTAGCTGTAATCAATTTCGATAGTACGGTAGCCTTTGTTTACAGTAAGGTCCAGTTGGTCAACATCGCGCTCGTACTTAAAATTTACGCTGTAAATAGCGTCTTTAGGGATAAGGAATTTTGCCCTGCCTGCCGAGTTGGTTATAGCAGTATATACTTTAGTGCTTTTGGTAGAGTTAAGATAGATAGGCTCATTGGCAAGCAATGTGCGTCCATCGGGTTCGGTAATGGTAAAGTAAATATATACCCTGTCGGCCGTAGCACCGGTAATATCATTCTGGTTTTGAATAATGGTATCGCCGCTGGCAGTTTCGGTAATGTGGGTAGGTATGTATTGAATCTTCAACCCCTTATTGATATAAGGAATATCGGGCATGTTAAAGGTGTGCCCAAACTCAATATCATCGGTGTAAATTTTATAGTCGTTGTTGAGTGGGAGCTTCATACGTGCCGCGCCGTCTTTGCCGCTGTAGGTAACAAAGGCCTTGTTTATTTTGGTTGATACCAAAGTAATTTTTACGCCTTTCACCCCTTCGTCTCCATTGCCTACGTTTATAATGCCAATGCCCTCTGTTTCGTTAGCTTTTAGTTCTGCTCCAACGTCATACTTTATGGTATCTATTTTGGCAGCCGTAACTACAGGCTTTGCAAACTCAAATGTAATGGTCTTGGTAACAGAACTGCCGCCTGTAGCGGGTATAGCAACCTCGCCTGCAACTTTGCCATCCACTTTTATGGCATAGGTTATACTGCGCGGAATATTGAAATTACAGTTGCCTCTTTCATCGGTAAAGGCGCGCAAGGGTGTTGCGGTAGAGACTTTTTTATCGCTGATAGAAACCTCAATCCCCTTACGGGTTTCGCCCTTTGCGTTTTTAACTGATACATATAGTGTAGCGCGTGGGGTTTGGGCTAATATTGAAAAACAAATACCAAATACCGCAATGAATATTGCAGCAACTCTGCGATGGATTAGCATGGTGTAAGGTTTTTTGTTAGCGAATGGGTGTTGGAGATATAAATACGGAGAAGATTGAAAAGGGTTACAAGTCACATTCATCTTAAATATCCACCACATTCAACTTTTTGTTGCTAAGCATTTCTTGCGGAACAGCATCGGTAATTACGTGCTGCAATGCCCGTACCATCCGTTCTTTGACATATTCATAATGCGTTACAATGCTAATTTCTCGCACAGGTGTGGGAGGTTTAAAGTAGCGCAGTTGCTTCTTCTGCGCCTCGGTCATGGTCATTGTTTTTAGTTCGGGAATAATGGTAATACCGTAATCCTGGTCAACCAGATTCATGAGCGTTTCAATGCTTCCGGCTTCGTAATGCAGCCTGTCGTGCACTGCGCTTTGCCTTTTCAGCTCGCATAAGTTTAGTATCTGCGACCGCATGCAATGACCTTCTTCTAACAACCACAAGCGGTCTACGTCAATGTTCTTTGGTAGTACAAATTGCTTGTCATAGCCTTTCTCGCCGGTGTTTACATACAGGAAAAATTTCTCGTAATAGAGAGGTTGCTCCTTAATGGTTTTCTCCTTTAGTGGCGTGGCTAATATGCCCACATCTATCTGGCCTGTCTTGAGTTTCTCAATAATATTATCAGTAGTAAACTCATTAATGTAGAGGCTTATTTTTGGATACGATTTGGTAAACTCCTTCACTATCAATGGTAGTAAATAGGGGGCTATAGTGGGTATTATGCCTAATCGCAACTCACCCGAAAGTTCACCCCGCTCATGGTTTACCAGCTCTTTCATTTTGGCTGTTTCGCCTAATATGCGACGCGCTTGCGCTATGATTTTTTCACCTACATCGGTAGGTACTACGGGTTGTTTGCTACGGTCGAAGATGATGGTGTCCAGTTCCTCTTCCAGCTTTTTAATCATCATGCTAAGTGTAGCCTGTGTTACGAAGCACGACTCTGCCGCGCGCAAAAAATGACGGTGTGTATCAACCGCTACTATATACTCCAATTGCTGTAAAACCATGTGTTCAATATTGTCTATGCTAATTTACAAACAATCGGTTTCATTTAACTAATAATATTTTTGTTCCCCTTCTCTCTTTAGGAGAAGGGGCTAGGGGATGAGGTAATTCGATTATCTTTGCGCCACAATGAAGCCCAATTATTCAGATAAACTAACACATTCCATATTTACCGTAGCAGGAGATGCCGCGGATATTATAGGAGTGGAATGTTATGCAGTTGGGGGCTTTGTACGCGATATTGTGCTAGACCGTCCATCAAAGGACATTGATATAATGTCGGTAGGCAGTGGCATTGAATTGGCAAAAGCCATTGCAAAAAAACTGCATATAGAAGATAAACTGATAGTCTACAAAAACTTTGGCACCGCCATGTTACCAATGGACGATTACGTTATTGAGTTTGTAGGCGCACGTAAAGAGAGCTACCGCACAGACTCGCGCAAGCCAATAGTTGAAGACGGAACCTTGCACGATGATTTATCGCGCCGCGATTTTACCATTAATGCATTGGCCTTGTGTTTGAATAAAGAACGCTT
>JBIPNX010000264.1:0-3983 GCA_044378145.1 Flavobacteriales bacterium
TTACGATTTTGGTACCCTTACCAACTCAACCGGACAGGTAAACAGCGCGTTAACTGTAGACAACCTTCGTTTTGACTTTACCGTTGGTATGGAAGAAAACACTGCTAAGCCTGAGGTTAAAATGTTCCCAAGCCCTGTAGTTGATATTTTAAACATTGCGTTAGAAAAAGGCCAAACCAGCACCACTTACCGCATTATTGACCTTGCAGGCCGTACTGTTCTTAACGGAACTATTAACGGCCAAAGCAGCGCGGTAAACGTAAGCACACTTGCCCAAGGTACTTACTGGGTACAGGTTGCTAATGCTAAAGGCATTATTACTACTAAGCAAATACACAAACAATAGTAATTTACCCCTCTAAAGTAAAAAAGCCCCCCGACGATAAATGTCGGGGGGCTTTTTTATAACTATAATCCTGTACCGTGCGTATCAACCGCATGCTAAAAATCCTGACTATACTATGTTGCTTGATAGTTATATCCACTAGTGCCCAAACTGCCAATAGTAAAGACAACTGGGAAATAACTATTAAAAGCGATACTGCTACTTACCAATTAAAGTTAATTGCCGATATTGACATACATGGGTATAGCGTGAAACTGAAACGGGACAATACAGCTAAATTTCATAAGCTGGAAGTACCACCGGGCGGCACCCAAACTGATGTTATTTTGTACAATGCGGACACTGATAAAGAGTTAGGGGCATTACGCTTTTGGGCAGGAGAAGACCCTTTGCCCTATTTTGATATTTCGAGCCTTAAGCCCGGTAAATACATGTTACATATGCTTGCATGCAACAATGGCGGCTTTATTCAATTTGATTTGGAATAAAAAAAGCCACCCTTACAAGAGCAGCTTTTAGTTTTTCACTTTAAACTAATAGTTCTTTCTATTTCATTTTTACCGCGGTACCATATAAGGTAAGGCGTGGGGTAGCATCAAGCTTGCTAAGTTCTATGTGCATATTAATAATAGCATCGGCTCCCATATCGCGGCATTTTTCTGATATGTTTGCCATACCCCAGCGGGTAGCATCGTCAAAGGCTGTAGGTTCTGTTCCCGGTAGCTCATATTGATAAACCATACCTATATAAGTATAGGGTTCTTTAATGTCGCCGGTATACATTGGGATAGGCTTTATGGCTCCGTGAACATACTCACGGCTTTTCCAAAAGTTGCCCTTATCATCGTAAAACTTAATAGTGCCGTTGGTGTACTGCTCTTCAAACGATATAAACTTGCCCTCTTGCTTAATAGTGCCGTTAAGTTGAAAAACTTTGTAGGTGCCGTCTTTATTTACCACCTGGTAATAAACAGCATCTTTTTCTTTAGGTTGTTCTTTCAGGTTAGCATCCAGCCATATCTTGGTTTGTGCACTAACTGTATAAGTCAAGAGCAAGCATGCTGTAATTAATGTTAATGCGTATTTCATTGGAGAATGTTTTATGTTAAGCTACAGAGGTAGTCTTTAATATCGGGCTTAACTAATTAAAAGGTGTTTATTATAGCATTAAGTAACAATAGTTACATTTTTACAACTTACAAGCCACTAATTTTGTAGTATTATAAATATACTATTATGTCAGCTTTTATTGATTTGATTAATGGAGATACCCCCGTACTGGTAGACTTTACCGCTACCTGGTGCGGCCCATGTAAAACACAAGCACCCATATTGCACGATGTTGCCACACAACTGGGCGATAAGGTGAAAATTATAAAGGTGGATGTGGATGCTAATCCAAATGCTGCCGCCCATTACCAAATACAGGGTGTGCCCACGTTAATCCTGTTTAAAAAAGGCGAGATTAAGTGGCGCCACTCCGGTGTTGTACCGGGTGCCCAACTTACTGCTATTATAAACCAGCATGCATAAAATTCAAAAGCCCCGCAAGCGGGGCTTTTGAATAAAAAACTACTATACTAAACTATACTACTACTTTTTAGGTGCGGTGCTCTTTTTTGTGCTCATACCAAAAATGGCATATAGCGGGCAAAAGCTAATAAATGCCGTTAGCAAAGGCACAAAACCTAACAGTCCTAACCAATTGTTATAATAAAAACCGGCACCAATAACCCCAAGTCCGATAATTACCCTGATAATTTTATCTGTGTTACCTACATTACTTTTCATAGTGTGTTTGTTTTAAATTGATATACAAACTTAATGTTATAACATGAATGTATTTGTGACCAATGTCACACAGTAATATGACAATGATCAGTTATATATAAAACCAAAAGCCACCCTTGTGAGGTGGCCCGTGGTGGATTTGGATATGGATTTGGTTGGATATACTAATTAATGTTGTCAACCCTCGGTTGCCGACGCTTGTGTTCCAACCTACACAAAAGCAACCAGAAGCATTAATATCAATCTTAGTGGTTAAACTGCTCCTCTTCGGTAGAACCTTTAAGGGCGGTAGTAGAGGCAGTACCTTGCATAACTGTGTTTTGTACAGCATCAAAGTAACCTGTGCCAACAAAGCTTTGGTGTTTAACAGCTTTAAAACCTTCGGCTTGTAAAGCAAACTCACGCTCTTGCAGTTGAGAGTAACCGGCCATACCACGTTTTTTGTAGTTAAGGGCTAGTTCAAACATGCTGGTGTTAAGGGCATGGAAGCCTGCAAGGGTAATAAACTGGAATTTAAAGCCAAGTGCAGCAAGGTCTTCGCGGAATGTTTCCATTTCTTCAACGCTAAGCTTGCTGGCCCAGTTGAATGATGGTGAACAGTTGTAAGCAAGCATTTTACCCGGGTAAACAGCGTGGATACCTTTTGCAAAAGCAGCAGCCTCAGCTAAGTCAGGTTTGCCTGTTTCCATCCAGATAAGGTCAGCGTATGGAGCGTAAGCTAAGCCGCGGTTAATACACTGCTCAAGGCCGTTACGAACGTAGTAGAAGCCTTCGCCTGTGCGCTCGCCGGTAATAAATTCGGCATCGCGTGGATCAATATCAGAAGTGATTAAGTTGGCTGCTTCAGCATCGGTACGGGCAATAATTAAAGTAGGAACGCCCATAACGTCGGTAGCCAAACGTGCAGCTACTAATTTAGCAACGGCTTCCTGGGTTGGCACCAATACTTTACCACCTAAGTGGCCGCATTTTTTAGCTGATGATAATTGGTCTTCGAAGTGAACACCAGAAGCACCTGCTTCAATCATCTGCTTCATCAATTCAAAAGCATTAAGGTTACCACCAAAACCGGCTTCAGCATCGGCAACAATAGGTACCAGGTAATGTGTATTTTCAGTACCGGCAAGGGTTTGGATTTGGTCGGCACGTAAAAGAGCCTGGTTAATTTTCTTAACTACAGCAGGTACGCTGTTAGCTGGGTACAAGCTTTGGTCAGGGTACATTTCGCCGCTAAGGTTAGCGTCGGCAGCCACTTGCCAGCCCGATAGGTAGATAGCTTCAAGGCCTGCTTGTACTTCTTGTATAGCCTGGTTGCCTGTTAAAGCACCCAAACCTGCAACCCAATCCTGGTTGTTAAGTTTGGTCCATAAACGCTCAGCGCCAAGCTTTGCAATGGTGTACTCTATTTTGTATGAGCCTGATAGGTTAACCACCTCTTCGGCAGTGTAAGGGCGCTCAATACCTTTCCAACGTGGGTTGGTAGACCAGTCGGCCACAAGGGCGTCTATTCTCTCTTGCTTATTCATTTTGTTGGGGATTTTTATTTTTTAATAATTGAAGTTTATTAGTCTATTTGATTGTATGCATTAAGGGTTAAGAATTCTGAAAACACAGGTGCAGTTGCTAACTCTACAAACATGGTAGTAGCCTCTGCATATTTACCGGCAGCAAACTTGTCTTCGCCTACAAGCGTTTTAATTTGCGCGGTAACATCAGGCAGTACAGCATTGAATAATTCTACAGTAATAGCAGTACCGTCGGCCAGCTTTGCGCCATTGTGCAGCCACTGCCATACCTGGGCACGGCTAATCTCAGCCGTAGCGGCATCTTCCATCAGGTTATAGAT
>JBIPNX010000494.1:0-3976 GCA_044378145.1 Flavobacteriales bacterium
TGGCTCCCCTCCCGCTCTAAGCTGGCGTTCTGGGTGTTTCCAGCCCCACCCGCCCCCGCTTCTGCGCACCATCTCGCTGAAAAGCTGTTAGGGGTTGGCGTTTAAACTGAGGTTTTAGGTTTTAGCAGGCTCCCGTCCCGATAGCCCCCGATAGCTATCGGGACGGGAGTTATCGGGACGTTACGCGAAAGGCTAAACGCGCGGCATCAGGGCCTGTCAATTCTCCCGGTGCTTGGCGTACATCAATTGACACACCTTGTCCATGGCGCGGAACGCAGCATCATCAAGGTCGGGGGCCTTGGCCATGTGGCTCAAAAGAGAAACGGCCTCATAAAGCAGTCCGTTGCGCGCGCGCGGAATGCGTTCTATCGGTCGTATCTGGTAGCTTCCTTTCGCTGACTCCGAAACGATGGTCTCTTCTGTGGTGGGGTCTATGGCAAACAGCAGTGTACTCTTCATGCCTTAGCTTTTACATGGTTTAATGATGATGACAGCGACCGTTGGCATTGGTCGTCCTGTTCTTGCACCGCTGGCCTTTCTTGGTAATGCCGGTGCATTGACTGGCGGTGGAAGCGGGTTGTGTGGACGAACCAGAGGACGACCCTTTGTCGCAGCAATTGGTGCCTACCACCTTATGGTGTACTTTACAGGTGCAGCTGTTGGATTTACTGCGGTTGCATGTCATGCAGAGCAGTTGTATGTTGCTACGGTCGTTAGCGCCTCCGCAAGAAAAGGGAGTAATGTGGTCGAACTCCAGGTTGGCCGAACTACCGCAGCATTGGCAAATGCCACCATCGCGGGCAAAGACGGTCTTTTTGGTGGCCTCCGACACATATCGGCTTTGCGCAAAGCCAGATAGCCCTACCAAGAGCAACAGCAGTACAAATAGTTTTCTCATGGTCTATTGTTGGGATGAATATACGGTTAGCTTGCTATTTATTGTGCCAACCACCAACCAGAAACGCTTGGGGCGGCATGCCCTTCCTGTTTATAGAGCAATGATTTACGAAAGCCGACTTTCATACCCCTTCAAAGAATTTTACAACCCTGCTGTATCGAAAGCTTTCTTCTTGTGGGCTTAGGGGCATTTTTTGTTTAGCTATCGGGACGGGAGCTATCGGGACGTTACGCGAAAAGCTAAACGCGCGCCATCGTGGATCATCGTTAAGAATCATATTCCGGATTTCACAATTTTTTAAGACCTTGTATTGAATACGTTCCTAAATAGATGCACCTCAACGGCCACCCGGATAAACATGAATACCTAATGATCTAAAACCATGGAAGACAATAATTTATCACTCAAACTTGCCCTGCTGATAGATGCCGATAACACGAGTCCTAGAATTATTTCTGACATTATTTCGGAAGTAGGCAAGTATGGCAAAATAACCATTAGGCGCTCCTACGGAGACTTTACCAATATTCATCTGGTCAATTGGAAAGACCTACTCAACACTTACGCTATCCGACCGGTACAAAAATTCGCTTACACATATGGGAAGAATTCCACCGACACTGCCCTTGTCATTGATGCCATGGATATTATGCACGATGGTCTGGTAGGCGGATTCTGTATTGCTTCCAGCGATAGCGATTATACAGGACTGGCATTGCGAATACGGGAACAAGGTCTTTTTGTTATCGGCATAGGTAAATCCGAAACTCCTCAAGCCTTTCAGCGCGCGTGCGAAGTATTTGTTTTCACCGAAAACCTGCAATCTCAAAAGACCGAAGAAACCAATGATTCTGAAGATGCGCAGATAGGTACTAGCCAAGGGGAGGTCAAAGCCAGAACACCAAAATTAAGAGGATTGAAAATCGTAGGAAGCTTTAGCGACCTTGCCAGCTTTTATTCAAAAATTGATAAACAACCACTCGATACTCAGCTGTTGGATAAGGCGGTAGATATGGCAACAGATATGGACGGACTCGCTTATATGGGCGATGTGGCTGCCAAACTCAGAACCATCGACCCGGCCTTTGATCCGCGTACGTATGGCTTTGAGACCATCAGCCTATTGTTCAAGTCATTTCCCGATAAATACGAATTGATCTACAGGGCAGGAGAACGAGAAAGTAGAAGGATCGTATATGTTAAACGAATTGAATAGAGTAGGTCCGTCTTCTCGGTCAACACAAGCACATCGGCATCTTGCTTTTCTATCTCCATGCGCATGCGACCCAGTTTAGTGGCGTGCTTCAGGCGCTCTATGTTCCAAGTGGCTATTTTCATTGGAAAAGCTGTTAGGGGTTGGCGTTTAAACTGAGGTTTTAGGTTTTAGCAAGCTCCCGTCCCGATAGCCCCCGATAGCTATCGGGACGGGAACTATCGGGACGTTACGCTGCGCTAAACGCGCGCCATCGGGCGAAAGGGCCCTATCTACTGCGGATATAAATCAGTTTTCCTGGTCCATATTTGGCAACTTCCCCCCACGCAACCGATGAACTTGTAGCGCTCTTCTTTCTGCTTGAATTATTACTTAAAAAGAGGTTCTTTCTAGGGCAGTCCTCCAGTGCAAAGTGTTCAGCTTTAGCCTGCCTAGCCAAGGCTTTCTTTCTGCTATCTATTGCTTCAGCACATTTGGCGTATTCTTTTTTAGTCAACGTAGTCACATGGCTTATCCCAGTCTTTTGCTCGATTAGCCTCTGAAGATGTCCAACACTCCATTGAAGCTGATTTGATAGGTCCTTTATAGAATAAACAACCTTTGCTTTTAAAGTACTACCGTCTATGGGCTTCCAAGGCCCGTTAAAGTAGTCTATCGGGATTTCAACGTTTGATTCGACCTTACTCTTTTTGAGCTCGTAACCCAGAAATTTAAGCTTAGCACAGTCTTGTGCTTTTCGCAAATCAATTCCTCGGTATTCAGCACACAGCCGATGAATCAAATCAATCAAATCTTCATGGTTGAACGCGTCTTGATTGAAAAACGCTTCTATTTCCGGGAAGCTATCTGCTAAACTCATCCTTTTATCTGTTTAATATTAGGCCTGATTATACGCCTTCGTCATTTCAGCACGGGTTATCCCTTACCGCATAGGCACATCATATACCGCTGTCTTATTTCTGAGGATATTCTTGATGTGAA
Source organism: Flavobacteriales bacterium (assembly GCA_044378145.1). Taxonomy (GTDB): domain Bacteria; phylum Bacteroidota; class Bacteroidia; order CAMBQF01; family CAMBQF01; genus CAMBQF01. The sequence goes on from JBIPNX010000494.1 coordinate 3,093, forward strand.
ATTCGCCCGACTCTGGGATGTCTTCATACAAATCGAAGGTCAGACAGTTTTCTGGCAGAGCTTCAAAAACCATTAGAAAACGCTCTCCTGCATTGAGCCATTGCCAATTTGGGTATTTACCCACGTTCTCAGTATAAAGCAACTTGCTTCGATTTCCTGTCTGATTACAGATGAGGTAAGTGGTCGGCCAGATTCGCACTCCTATACTGAAAGGATACCAGCTTCTAACCATCACCTGCTTTTCTACATCAAACTTATGTTCTGGGTCGAGTTCGATTTTAGGTTTCTTGACCTTCTTTAATGTTTCTACTTCCATATTTAGACGTGTTATTGAATTCAAACAAAAACAATCAAATCGTAATGTATTTACGGATTAAACAATCATTCGACAAGGGTCAAAACCAGCTCCGTCTCAGCTCCGCGCTCATGAAAAACAAACGCGTTTTGACGATGCTTTTTAGACAACTGAATTCCGGCCTCCCGCGATATTCCAAGGGCCAAAAAACTTTCTTCACCTGGCCATTCCCCAGTGGGGTCCTCTCCAAATCCTCGAATAATATTATCCTCAGGCGTTAGGCTCAGTAAATCGTACCTAAGTTGCTCGTTGAGTTCCTTATTCTCACCAGCGGATTTCATTTTGCTATAAGGGTTCCATGCCGTGATGAAAATGGCTGTGCTTAAACCTGAGTTAGATAGAAGCTCGTCTAACTCTGGAGCCCGTGAGTCGACATGTAGTGTAATCCCAGATTCCGTTTTGTAGTGGGTCTTCTTGTATGCTTGAATAATATCCATATTGATTTATTTTGGTTCAGTGCGGTTTCATTCTTAATTCTTGTTCTAAGCAGAAGGTCTTTCAAAATGTCTCGGGCCAACTCCTACGAGTT
>JBIPNX010000265.1:0-3975 GCA_044378145.1 Flavobacteriales bacterium
CGATATTTTAGAAACACGCCAAAAGCTGGAAGCTTTTATCAATGGCTTCAAGGCGCAGATGGTTGCCATTGGTACACAGGCGTTACAAATAATAGAGAATTACGACATTCCTAACGATGCCTTTGCGTACGGCAAAACAGGCGTTGGCAAGTACTTTATATACCTTGCCCAGGGGCGGGTAGATAAGTTTATGCCCAGCAAGCGCAACGTGGTTGATGTGGTAGAAAACAACAAATGGGCTCCTGCTAAAAGCGATTATAAAGATGCTATTTATGATGCTGCTAATGAGTTAGAGCCATTGTTCCGCAAGGCAATGACCTTGCTGGATAAAGACTACGAGCGTTTCAATTATTACTCGCTGCTCAACAAAAGTATTTTCCTGCTGGCCTTGCTAAACGAGCTGCAAAAAATTATTGACGAATACAGAGTACAAACGGGGACGGTGCATATATCAGAGTTTGACGAAAGGCTGGGCTCTGTAGTACAAAACGAACCTGTACCTTATGTATATGAACGCCTGGGCGAGAAGTTTAAATACTTTTTGATTGATGAGTTTCAGGATACATCAACCACCCAATGGCAAAACCTGTTGCCGCTGATACATAACTCGCTAGCGGGCGATGAGAAAGGCGTTAACTATTTTAACATGGTGGTGGGCGATGCCAAGCAAGCCATTTACCGCTGGCGTGGCGGCGATGTAGAGCAGTTTGTAAACCTGCCCGAAGTTGCCAACAAAACCAATAACGAGTTGGTGGCTGAACGTGCGGAGATGCTTGCCAGTCCTGATGTTTTTAAAGAAGAATTTTTATCGAAAAACTGGCGCAGCAAGCGCGAGATTATCGAGTTTAACAACGCGTTTTTTGAGTTTACTTCGCGCAGGTTAGAGAACTACCAGCACATATATAATAGGCAGGAACAGGAATTTGACGAGAAGAAAACAGGTGGCCTGGTACGCTTTGAATTTTTACCTGAAACTGTAGCGCAGGATGCTGAAGATTTAACCTACGATGATATCTATTGCCAAAAGGTGGTAGAGCTTATACAATCCCTGCAGGCAGAGGGCTACAAGCTTGGCGACATTGCCATACTAACCCGCAAAAATACCTACGGCAGCATACTCGCTCAATACTTAACTGAGCAGGGAATAAATATCGTTTCTGATGAATCATTACTCCTGATAAAATCGCCGGCGGTAAACCTCCTCATCAGCTTTTTAAAACGCTTTGCCAACCCCGAAGATAACATCGCCTCTGCTGCTATTTTAGAAACCATTTTAGGCCAGGCAGGCAACAGCGTAAAGCTAAACGAGGTATTAAAAGCCATAGAGCGAAAAGAAACTACCTATACCGAGCAGTTGCTCGCCTTTGCCCCTGCCCTGCTTAATCCGCGATTAAAAGGGCTTAGCATTTACGAGCTGGTAGAAGAAGCCTCGCGCCTACTCGGTTTAACCATAAAAGCCGATGCCTACCTGCAGCAGTTTTTAGATGTTGTGCTTAAGTTTATGTCTGACCAAGGCAACAGCGTTCCTGCGTTTTTAACCTGGTGGGCCGAAGATAGCTGGCGTATTTCCGTATCGTTGCCAGAGAGTAACGAGGCGGTACGCATTATGACTATCCATAAATCAAAAGGATTGCAGTTTCCGGTGGTGATATTCTCACACGCCAACTGGCGCGAGAGCAACCGCGGCGACTTTGAGTGGATTGAAAACACCGAGCCCGACCTGATGCAGCAATTGCCTATGGCGCTAGTTCCATTGGAAAAAAGCATGGAGAATACCCGCCTTGCACCTATGTACGAAGCGGAATTGCAAAAGCGAAAGCTGGATACACTTAACTTATTATATGTAGCTATGACAAGGCCCGAAGAACGGCTCTATGTTATATCTACCCTACCCGGCCGAAACGGCACTATTGCCGACTTTTACAAAAGCTTTTTTGTAGAACAAGGCTTATGGGTTGATAGCCAGTTAGTGTATGAAACCGATAGCCCTGTTGCTCCGCCTATAATTAAACCTGCAAAGCATAGCCCAACCACAAGGTTAAACAGGGTGTTGTCTAACCACTGGGATGAGAAAATACTTATCTCAACCGAGGCTAAAAAGATTTGGGATGCCGAAGAAAAACCACAAACGGCCTACGGGCGAATTGTGCACCAGATATTGGCATGGATAACTGTTGCCTCTGATGCCCCAAAAGCCCTTGCGCGTGCTATAGAGCAGGGCCTTATCAGCACCGATGAATTACCCGAAGTAGAAAGCCGTGTAAACAATGTGGTAACCAATGCTGAATATGCCATGCTGTTTGATGCCAACGCCAAGGTATGGGCCGAGCGGGAAATACTAATGCCTAACGGCGACACCTACCGCCCCGACCGTGTGGTACTGTTCACCAACCAGCTAATTATAGCCGATTATAAAACAGGGTTACCCTCGCCTACCCACCAACGCCAGGTTACTGAATACGCTAACATTTTAGGCCAAATGGGCTACACTAATATTGAAACTAAGTTGATTTACCTTTAATGTCATCCTGAACTTGATTCAGGATCTCGATAAACACCCAAAGCAGGAATTACTTTATTAACTCCTTGATGTAACTATACTCGGTAGCAGGAAGTTTAATAGCCAATACAATAGGTTCAACACGTTGGTAAAAATCAGCAGGGATTACAATGTTGTTTTCGTAGAGTTGGGTTAAGAGAATATCTAGCGCTAAGCCATATTCGTTATACAATAAATATTCCGCTGCGTTTAGGGCATCCTCCTCTGGCAGACCTGCTTTTTCAGCCTCTTTGATCAACTCTTCTATTTGCCCTTTAATATTCATCAAGCTAAAAATACCAACATAAAAGGTAGGGAATGTGAAATCATGGTTAAGACATTTTTATCTTTATGCCATGCAACTCATCTTCGCAACTAACAACGCACATAAACTGCACGAGGCTAAAGTGGCCCTGGGCGATAGCATAGAAATACTATCGTTAGCTGATATAAACTTTACCGGCGAGCCGGAAGAAACCGAGCCTACCATAGAAGGAAACGCCCTGCTAAAAGCCCGTCACCTCTATGCTGCAACAGGCCAAAATTGCTTTGCCGATGATACAGGATTGGAAGTTGATGCCCTGAATGGCAAGCCGGGGGTTAACAGTGCCTATTATGCCGGCCTACCGCGTGATGATAAGCGCAATGTGGCCTTACTCCTTAAAAACCTTGAGGGGCAAACCAACCGCAACGCGCATTTTAAAACCGTTATCGCTTTAATTATTGACGGGAAAGAAACGCTGTTTGAAGGTATTATTAATGGCACCATAGCAAGCGAACCAACTGGCCACAATGGCTTTGGCTACGACCCTGTTTTTATACCCGAAGGGCTTGCTACAACCTTTGCCCAAATGGAACTTTCAGAAAAGAATAACCACAGTCACAGGGCAAGGGCATTGGCTAAAATGGTTGCATTTTTGCAATTATAAATTATGAATTAGTAATTATTAGGGGACTTATCTCATAATTCATAATTACTAATTGATAATTAAGAAGCCTTAGCTTTCTCCTCCTCTGCCGGAAAGAACCTAATCCACAACGCCCAGATAAGGAAAATGAGGGCATAAACTGTAAATTTAAACAGGTAGTGATGCTCAAATTCAAACGAACCAATACGGTCTTTAGCTGCTACAGTTAGCAGGCACATACGTACTACGTTTAGCAATTGTATTAGTAAACAGCCAACGGGTATAACCCACCATTTAGATCTTTTATTGCCAGGGTAAGCAAATATTAAGGCGGCAAACATAACCATGAGGTCGAATGCCAAACACGCGTGCCCAATAAAAAGTGAGCGCTTGGCCCCGGTAATCCAAACTATATCATAGGTATGCTTTACTTCGTACCCCAAAAAATCTAAAACAAACATTGTTCCACCCATCACAAACTTTAACAATATGTGATATATAAAATTCCAAATAGTTTGCAGTAAAGGC
>JBIPNX010000467.1:0-3973 GCA_044378145.1 Flavobacteriales bacterium
AGTTGTAGTAGAGAATGGTCCAACGTTCCAAGCCAGTGATGTACCAGTGCCACTTACGGTCTTATCTGTTCCATTCTCCTTGTAATTGATTGTCCAAGTATCAGTTGAAGTCAGGTTACCAATTGTAAGGTTCAAGGTAGTAGAAGATCCGGCACAGATGGTCTGTGTTGGATTCACTATCGCAACCGTTGGTAATTCTTGAATATCTACGATGAATGCATTAGAGAATGCATCTGGACAAGCACCATTCTTCACAACTACTCTGTACCATGTTTTGGTAGTCAAATTACTGAAGCTATAAGAAGTAGCTGTATTAGCGATATCGAAGTAGTTGGTTCCGTCAGTTGAATACTGCCATTTCTGGATTGCACCTCTAAAGCCTGACAGAGACAATGTACCGTTGCTGCCTTTACATACTTTTGAAGGACCAGTTAATGAGCCGCCCAATGAAGTAGAATCCACCATAATAGTGATAGAATCTGACAATGGGCTAGTACAGTTAGGATTAGATCCAGTATTAGTAATACTCAAGAATCTAACACCGTTTGCACCTTCATTATTCAATACTCCAATGTTGAAAGAGAATGAACCTGAACCCACACCCGTAGTTGTTTGGTTAGAGCCATTGTTCACACGATACAATAACACCCATGATTGTGTAGATCTCACTCTACTTACCTCAACTGTTATGGCAGGATTATCTCCTTTACATACATTCTTTGGATAGCTTGTGATATGAACAAGTGGGTTGTCTATTACAGTAATGGTTGCTGTTGCATTATTTACCAAACTATTATTGGTACACAATGGAGCTCCTGAAGTGATTCTAATTGACTGTAAAGTGATATCAGTTGTTTGACTCAAAGTAGAAGTAAACAACGTATCATTGGTTACAGCACCTGTGCCAGTTCTAGTTTTGGTGGTAGATCCTTCAAGATAAGTGATTTCCCATGTTTGAGCACTGCTCACATTGGTTACTGAGAAAAGTACCCAAGTAGAAGAACCTTCACAAATTGTCTTAGAACCTCCAGTGATTGTTGCAACCGGCAATTCATTCACTGTAATAGTTACAGTTGATGAATAAGCAGGAGCACAAGCACCGCTTCTTACAAGCACTCTGTAGTTTGTTGTTTTCAGAAGATTAGCATAGCTGTAGTTATTGGTAGTATTGGCTATGTTGGTCCAAGTAGCACCATTGTCTTCAGAATATTCCCATCTTACAATAGTACCTCTTGCATCAGATCCCAAAATCAAAGTACCACTATTAGCGCCTTTACAAACAGTAGCATTGGCTGACAATGTACCTCCAACAGAAGTTGGATCGATTTGGATTGTTTTGCTATCATTAAGAATTGAGAAACAACTTGTTGTATTATTATCAATTCTAGTCAACTTAATGATTGAAGGATTAGCAGTTAAGACACCCGTGGTGATGTTGAATGAGCCTGCACCGATTCCTGTAGCAGAGTCTGCAGTACCACCATTGATACTCCAGTACACTTTCCAAGATTCTCCAGTTCTTACATTGTTTACACTGATCTTAACAGTTGCAGTGCTTCCAGTACATAAGCTATCAGGACCGCTAACAATGGTCGCAACCGGTAATTGATTAACATTTACGGTAGCAGTTGCATTGTTGGTCAGATTATCATTCACACACTGTGGTGAACCGCTGGTTAAGTAAATCTTCTTCAATGTAATGTCAGTATTAGATGTTAATACCTTCGTTACAAGAGTTTGGTTAACCAATGGAGCATTCACTCTCAGTGTGTCAAGCATTGTTCCTTCAAGGTAAACTACATTCCAACTTTCACTATATGTATTGGTTGCACTTACAGTTAATGAAGCAGTTTGACCTGAGCAAATAGTTTGTGACCCGCTAATTGTAGCAACAGGTAATTCACGAATAGTGATTTTAACCGGGGTCGCTTGAGTAGCTTCTGAACAAGTTCCGTTTCTTCTTACTGATCTGAACAAGGTAGTCTTTGTCAAATTAGTGAAGGTATAAGTTGAAGCAGTGCCACTAATGGTAGTCCATGTTGCACCGTTGTTCTCACTATATTCCCATCTTACGATAGAACCATTACCAGTATTCTGAGTAATCACACCAGAATTGCTACCGTTACATACTGTTGTGTCACCGGTAATAAATCCTGGGTCAGTTGTAGCGTCTACCAAGATAGAATCATACTGAGTCTTAAGGATTGAATCACAAGTTGTGGTGTTATTTAGAATTCTGTTAAGAATTACGTTTACATAACCAGGATTAGACAATGTCGGTGTAGTAATGGTAAATGTACCAGGTCCTACTCCAGTGTAATTCAATCCTGTTGATGTTCCAACTGTATAGGTGATGGTCCAAGAATCGTTCGATCTTACATTAGACACGGTTACTACCGCAGAACCTTTAGAATTCTGACAAATTCTGGTGCTTACTGTATCGATCGCAGCATATGGACGCTGATTAACAAATACAGTGGCTTTAGCATTATTTGTCAAATTATCATTGGTACACTGTGGTGTTAATGTAACAGTTTTAATCTGAGTTAAGGTAACATCTGTGTTGGTGATGAAGTTACCCACTTTCAAGGTGAAGCTTCCTGAGCCAATTCCTTCTACTGTTTTGGTAGTTACACCTTCGAGGTAAGTAACCACCCATTTTTGACCAGCTGCAACATTTGTTACATTGATAGTCAAGTTAGTAGAATCTCCGGCACAAATGGTAGCTGAACCATTGATGGTAGCGAGTGGCAACTCACGAACAACAATTTCAATTACATTAGAAATAGCAGTATCACATCTTCCGTTTTTGTAAACGGCTCTGTAATAACTGGTCTCTTGTAAGTTGTTGATATCAAGTTTCAAAGAAGTATTTGCAATCTGGGTGAAAGTGCTCTGTGAAGCAGTGCGACTCTCCCATCTGATGATATTTCCTTCCTTTATAGTACCAGTTACCTCATTTACTGAAGCATTGGCACCTTTACAAACTGTATCTGCAGCTTCAATCTTACCGGCTACAGTTGGTTTGAAGATATAGATTTCCCAATCATCTGTATTTGAAGTAAAGCAACCATGTGGTGTACCTGTATTCATAATCTCCTTCAGAGTAATAATTGCTGAAGTTGCAGTATTAGGATCGTTATCTGTATGAGTAAAGTTACCCGGTCCTGTACCTGTGATGGTATCAGCATCTGACTCTAGGTCATAAATCAATCTCCATGTATTACCGGCCTTCACGTTAGAAACGTTGACAGTAAACGTGATAGAAGAACCTTGACAAATTGAATCCGGACCAGATGTAATTGTAGCAAATGGAAGGTCTATAACCGTTACTGTTGCTTTTGCTACATTGGTAAGATTGCTAGAGCAAATTACTCCGTCTGTGGTAGTAATAGACTGTAGAACAATATTACTTGTTGTGGTTAAAGCACCTGTAGTAAGGTTCTTAGTTCCAGGTCCTGCACTATATCCTGCAGAAGAGCTGTTGTAAGTTTTCGTTACAGTTCCTTCTAGATACGTGATACTAAAATTCTGACCAGCCACTACATTTATGATATCCAATGTTAATGTAGCTGTCTGACCGGCACATATAGTATCTGTTGCAGGTTGAGTAGCTATGGTTGCTGTTGGCAATGGACGAGGAGTCGCAGTGATAATATTAGAGCCCTCCTCATTACACATTCCGCTCTTATAAATTGCTCTGTATTCTACTGTGTCATTCAAGTTAAAGAAGTAAATTGTATTGGCAGTATTATTAATATCTGTCCAAGCTGTATTTCCTTTAACTCTGCTCTGCCACTTGATGATAGCGCCTACACCTGCCGCCTTTTCAAACACATAACCAGTTCCACCTTTACATACTGTGGTATCGTTTCCGATTACACCAGCAACAGTAGTAGGATCAACCGCTATGGTTCTGCTATCTGTTAAGGTAGTGATACACTTATCTTGTGTTGAATTATTGGTTATGTTG
>JBIPNX010000266.1:0-3938 GCA_044378145.1 Flavobacteriales bacterium
CTATCAGGTTAAGGCGGGGATTTACTTTTAGCGTATCTTTGTACAAAGATTTTTACCCATGTTGACTATTAACGAACTACCCGGCTATGCTCGGGTTTGGATATACCAGGCCGACCGCCTTTTAACAGAAAGTGAACAGCAGTTTCTGGCAGAAGCATCGGCGCAATTTGTGGCCCAATGGGCTGCACACGGCACCCCGCTTAGGGCATCGGCACAAGTGCTTAACGGCTATTTTTTAGTATTAGGGGTTGATGAGGCCCAGGCCGAAGCATCGGGTTGCTCTATAGATAAATCGGTACACTTTGTAAAGGGCTTAGGCTCTCAGCTTAACATCGACTTTTTTAACCGCCTTAACCTGGCTGTAGAAATGCCCGAAATACAATTAGTACCTCTTAGCCAATTTGAAAACCTGGCCGCAAACGGTACCATAACGCCTGATACGTATGTATATGACAATACGGTAACAAAAGCCGAAGATTTTACGGGCCGCTGGCATACCAAGGCATCTAACACATGGTTAAGCCGCTATTTTACTAAGCAAACCGCCTAAAAAGCATTTTTTTAGATATATTTTGCCAATAGGTTTGTACGTAACGATATATTTACTATTTTTGCAGTCCTTTTTTTCGAGGATATAATTATGAAAAAAGATATTCACCCAGAGAGCTACCGTATGGTAGTATTTAAAGATATGTCGATTGACAAATCTTTTATAACCAAGTCTTGCGTTAACACAAAAGACACCATTGTATGGGAAGACGGCAATGAATACCCACTGTTTAAAGTGGAGATTTCTAGCGAGTCGCACCCGTTCTTTACCGGTAAGATGAAACTTGTTGACACCGCTGGTCGCGTTGATAAGTTCCGTAGCCGTTATTCTAAAAAAGGCGATACAAAAACTGCTCCTGAGGCACCAGCTTCAGAAGAATAACAACCACATTGTTGCGGATGTGGCGTAATTGGTAGCCGCGCCAGACTTAGGATCTGGTGTCGCGAGACGTGGGGGTTCGAGTCCCTTCATCCGCACAATTTATTTAAAACCCCCGGTTCCAATGCCGGGGGTTTTTGCTTTCGTATACCTACCTAAATGGCATAATTAATGCTGTAAGCCTCCACAGAATACCTAAAACAATATGAGGACTTTTTTACTCTTAAGTTTACTCCTAATTACCTGTGGGTTAGCTGCCCAAACGGTTAACGTGCCACCCCTTAAAAACAAAATGGCGGTTTACGAGGGAGTTATGAAGGTGGACAGCACCATAAAGAAAGAGGTACTGTTTGACCGTGCCAGGGCATTTATAAACTCGTGGTTTAGCTCATCTATACCTATTATACAATACGCCAGCAAAGACAGTGGCCAGCTTATCATCAACCCTGCAATAAGCCTGCAGTTTACCCGTTTGGGTAGGTTATTTAATGGTGGGCTATGGCACTTTGTAGGCACCTTCGACTTTAAAGACGGCAAATACCGTTACAAGCTTGAACGGTTTAGCAACACCGGCTTTATGGGCGGCACAAGCAATGCCTGCGATTTAGGCCCCATTGAGTGCCTGTATGATGACGGCAACTGCTGGCCGGGGGTAAACCTGGGCAACCGTCCGCTTAAAATGGAATGCAAAACCATTTTGACTGATGTACATAAGGAAATAGTGAAACTAATGGCTGCTTTTGATGCAGAAATGCGTAAGCCATTAAAAGATGACTGGTAAGCTACTATCTTAGACAAATGAAATTAGTATTGCTGGGGCTGGCCCTGTTTATATCGCTTACAAATATTGCCCAGGGCACCGTACCTCCGCGCAAAAACGATGTGGTTGTATACCAGGGTACCATGAAAGTGGACAGTACCACCCAAAGCCAGCTTTTTGACCTTGCTGCAGCCTATTTTACCACCTATTTCAGTACTACCAAATCTTTCATTTATAAGGTAGATAAGGGTATGGGGCAGATAATTATTAAGCCCTGCATAAACTTCCCCTTTAAGCGCGACCATACCGAATATAATGGCGGCCTTTGGCACTACACAGGCACTTTTACCTTTAAAGAGGGCAAATACTATTATAGGCTGGATAATTTCTATAATACCGACTTTATGTTTGGCACCCCTAACAGGATGGATTTAGGGGCTGTGGAATGCCTATACGAAGACAATAACTGCAATATGGGATTTACTACCGGCCAAAGGCCCGATAAAATCCAAAGCAGGATGATTTTGAAGAACATCCATAAAACCATGGTTGCTTTTATGCAGGATTTTGACACAGCTATCAGGCAGAAATAGCCCACCATGTAAGGAAAGGCCATTTAATTATTGCCTTAAATAGTAGACTAAAAATTACTATAGGGCAATTACGAAGAACAAAAATAAGATAACGATATTGTTTATAATGTGGGTGTTACGTTTATATTATCTAATATTTACTAATTCATCAGGATAAAAACAGTTCATCTCAAGCTAATTATAGCTAAAAAAGGCGGGTTGAAATTTGCGTAGCAGTTATGTAAGTTTACATTAACAAATGGTATGTAATATGTTAAGGTGTTAAATTTTGGCAATGCCAACTATCATAACCATTTGTATTGCTTAACACTATGTAAGGACTTTGTTAAAATCTTATTAAACCGTACTACTATGAGAAAATTTTTACTTCTAACCATTCTACTACTACTTAGTTTGTCAAACATTTTGGCACAAACTGTAGTAACAGTACCCGCTGCTAATACTAATAGTGGTAGTACTAACGACCCCTTAGGAACCTACTACGGTTATGAAAGAAGTGCAATGATTTACACTTCTGCGCAAATAGGTTCTACAGGGCAAATAAACAGCATTGGTTTCTATTTAAATGCTGTTACAACGCCGGGGTGGAAATTCCGCTGTAATTGACCACCTCTTTTCGCACCAAACTGACCACCATTTTCCGCGTTAAACTGACCACCTTTTTCCGCGTCAAATTGACCACCTGTTTTCAAGTGACGATTTAGTTCAGATCGGTACCGATTATTATTTAATGTCAAAAGGCTAAACTGCCCTTTAGACAATTAAAAATAATATGGCCAATACACCGATTGTTATGAGTAAGCTTAGACAAATAGTAAAGCTTTATTATCAGGGGCAAAGTAAACTTCAAATCAGCACTGTTACAGGTATATCGCGCAATACGATAAAGAAGTACCTGCATATTTTAACGGCTTTAAAAACCACATGGGAAGAAGTTACCCGGTTGAGTGATAAAGACCTGGATGATTTATTCTGTAAAGTCCCTGAAAGAGTCGTAGATGAACGATTGGCAGCTTTGCATGATTACCTAAACGCAAATGAAAAGCGACTGAAAAAACGCGGCATGACGCTGCATCGGCTATGGGAAGAATACTTCATAGCTCACCCATCCGGTTATAAAACAACGGCCTTCTACCATAACTATAACCTTTGGAAGCGAAGAGTCCAGCCGAGTATGCACATGAATCATAAGGCGGGAGATAAGATGTTTGTTGATTATACAGGGCAAAAACTCAGCATTGTAGACACTTATACGGGTGAAATCAAGGCAGTAGAAGTATTTGTGGCCATACTGGGAGGCAGCCAGTATACGTATGTGGAAGCAGTTGAAAGCCAAAGGGTAGAAGACTTTGTCAGCTGTTGTGAGAATGCGTTGCATTTTTTTGAGGGTTCTCCCAATGTTGTCGTACCGGATAACTTAAAATCAGCAGTAGTAAAGACTAACCGATACGAGCCTAAGCTAAATGAGAACTTTGAGGCATTTGCAGACCATTACAACATGGTGGTTATGCCTGCCAGGGCTTACAAGCCAAAAGACAAATCATTGGTTGAAGGGGCTGTTAAAATTACCTACATGCGGATATTCTCCTCCCTGCCAGATACCCCTTGCACTTCGTTAGAAGAACTAAATACACTTATACAAGAGCGGTTGGCAGCC
>JBIPNX010000267.1:0-3931 GCA_044378145.1 Flavobacteriales bacterium
TTCTTATGAAAAAACTACTTATGATTACACTAGTCCTATTGGCACAATTAGGCTTTAGCCAATTTCCGCCCGATGATAAGAAGTTTAGTATGCCTGAGATATTGCCAAGCTACAAAGGTGGAGATGGGGCTATGCTAAAGTTTCTTGCCGAAAACATTAAAATGCCCGATATTGATGTAGAGGGAACAGTGTATGTGACTTTTACAGTAGACACACTGGGCAATGTTACCGATGTGAAAACCCTAAGAGGGATACACCCATTAGCTGATGCAGAGGCTGTTCGGGTTGTTAAACTATTAGGAAAGTTTACTCCGGGGACAATGAGCGGTAAAAAAGCAAATACGCAATTAAATATCCCAATACGCTTTAAGCGACCGGACGAAGAGAAGTAAATTCTCTTCCCAATCAGCTAAAAGCTACAAGCTATAAGCTATCTTTACCCGCAATATGCGTATAGTTTGTTTTGGTCCGGGGCCTGCTTTTAAAGGCGGTATAGCTAATTACAATACATCGTTGGCAAAGGCGTTAGATGCCTTTCCTGATAATGAGGTACACATTGTATCGTGGACCCAACAGTACCCCGCCATCATTCCCCGCGACTTTATTGACCGCGCCAGCCGTCAGGATCAACTGGCAGGCACCCGCATTAAGGTACATTACCTTACCAACTACAACAACCCCTTTAGCTGGGCCGCAACTGTAAGGCTGATAAAAGAACTTCAACCCGATAAGGTAATCTTCCAGTGGGCCATTGCATTGCAGGGCTTCCCCTTAGGTTACATTGCCAAGCGTTTAATGCGTTGGGGCAAAACCGAGGTTTTGTTTGATATACACGTACTGGTACAAAAAGAGGCCAGCTCGTTAGACCGCTTCTTTACCAAATACTGCCTTAAATACGCCAATACGTTTATATCGCACGCGCTAAAAACGGCCGAGGAGCTTAAAGAAACACTTCCACAACTAAACTACTACGACTCTAAAACCGGAGAACGCGGTGGGGCAGGGCAGAAGACTATCCTAAACTTATTCCACCCGGTGTACGATATGTTTAAGCCCAATCCGGATTTAGATATTGAAGCATTGAAAATAGAATGGGGATTACGTAAGCATGCGTTCCTTTTTTTTGGGTTTATTCGCAAATACAAAGGCCTGCACAATGTAATACCCGCCTTTGCTAAGCTAGCCAAAGAGCGCGACGATGTTTCGTTGATGATAGTGGGCGAATCGTTTTGGGCTACGCTCGATAATAAGAAATTCTCTACCCGCCTTAAAACAGCCTTGTTTGGCTTTGCCAAAAAGTTATTGCTGAAAAAATCGGATAACGAACAGGAATATAACCCGCTGGCGCTGATTGAAGAATTGGGCCTGCAAGACCGTGTGTTTGTGGTAAACCAGTTTGTACCCAATGAGGATGTGCATAAGTACTTTCAGGTAGCAGATTGTGTGGTAAATTACTACGAAACAGCAACCCCATCGGGTGTTGAGAGCATTGCCTATAACTTCCACATGCCCATACTTGCAACCAAAGTGGGGCATTTCCCCGAGACTATACAAGATGGCTTTAATGGCTACTTAGCCGAACCTAACGATATCGACAGCATGGCGGAACAGATGCGCCAATTCCTTGCCCAACCAATAGACCGCAGCAATGTAGCGGCTAAAGTATCTCAAATGAGTTGGGTTAATTACGCTAAGCAGATAATGGCTAAATAACTATCTTTGCAGTATGTGCGGAATAGCAGGCCATTATAGCCATTCAGGATTTTTTGCAGCAGACGATATTAAACGAATGACCGATTGCATGGCCCATCGCGGTCCCGATGCTGACGGACGTTTTGTGGAAGGCCCTGTAGCCCTTGGCCACCGCCGCTTAAGCATTATCGACCTTTCGGAAGCAGCTAACCAGCCGATGTTCTCGCACAATGGCCGGTATGCAATTGTATTCAATGGTGAGATTTACAACTTTCAGGAGGTAGCAAAGGAGCTTAGTGTGGAGATGAAAACCCACGGAGACACTGAGGTTATACTGGAGGCTTTTGTGCAGTTTGGCGAAAGGTTTGTAGAAAAGCTGAACGGCATGTTTGCTATTGCCATATACGACAAGCAAACACAAAACCTGTACCTGTACCGCGACCGTATTGGCATTAAGCCTATCTATTACTATTGGGATGGTATCAATTTTGCCTTTTCATCGGAGCTGAAAGGCTTGCGCAATGTGCCCGCCATATTGGGTAAACTGTCGTTAGACAAGCAGGCGCTAAACAACTACTTCCATTTAGAATACATTCCCGAGCCACGCAGTATATACAACGAGGTTAAGAAGCAGCCATCGGGTAGCTTCATAAAAATAGCCAATGGCATATTTAGCATAAATTATTTCTGGAAGCCTGAGGACAAAGTAAAAGCAGAGGTTGTAACCGACGAAAAGCAAGCACTGGAAACCCTTCGTGGGCTAATAGAAAGCTCAGTACGCTACCGCATGATCAGCGATGTGCCTTTTGGTACATTCCTTAGCGGAGGTACTGATTCCAGCATTGTTACTGCTGTTGCACAATCAATCAGTAAAGTCCCTGTAAATACATTCTCCATAGGCTTTAAAGAAGCTAAGTTTAATGAGAGTCAGCATGCTGCTGCCGTGGCTAAGCATTTAGGCACCAACCACCACGAGTTTATAGTGTCTGATGCTGATGCACTGGCACTGGTAGAAAGTGTTATTGATGCATATGATGAACCGTTTTCCGATTCATCGGCCATACCAACCATGTTGGTATCTAAACTGGCCCGCAAGCATGTAACCATGACCCTAAGCGGAGATGGCGGCGACGAACTGTTTATGGGTTATGGTGCGTATACCTGGGCTAACAGGTTAAACAACCCGCTTACCAAAGCATTACGAAAGCCTATTGGTGCTGCTTTATCTATGGCAGGCAACCGTTACAAACGTGCGGCACAGCTATTCTTTTACGAGGATGAAAGCACACGCAAGAGCCATATATTCTCGCAAGAGCAGTATGTTTTTGCAGGCTATGAGTTGAAAGACTTATTCAATAAAGAGTTTTATACCGGGGTTGATATTGACGAGAGTACCCCCGCATTACCCCGTAAGCTAAGCGTTGCAGAAGAGCAGGCATTTTTCGATTTACGCTTTTATTTAAAAGACGATTTACTTGTTAAGGTAGACCGTGCTACCATGCAATACTCGCTGGAAACGCGTGTGCCTTTGCTCGATTACCGCATTATAGAATTTGCCTTAAACCTTGACGAAAAGCTGAAAGTAAAAGGCGGTACACAAAAGTATTTGCTGAAAGAACTGTTGTACCAATACGTTCCGCGTGAGTTGTTCGACAGGCCTAAATGGGGCTTTTCTATTCCAATGGGCGATTGGTTTAAAAACGAGTTAAGGCCGTTGGTAGAAAATACCTTATCAGAAGAAAAAACAAAGCAGATAGGTATACTAAACTATGCTACTGTTGCATCAATTAAACAACGCTTTTTCAACGGCGAAGATTACCTCTATAAAAAGCTGTGGCAAATGATTGTGCTACACAAATGGGCCGAACGCTATGGCGTGTAAACTAAAAATGATAAATGAAAAACGAAAAATCAATTAAAACCATTTTTCATTTTTAGTCTTTCATTTTCATTGATTACTGCGTATTCGGATTAGGCGCATTTTTATCCAACCCCATATTAGGCCTTTGCGGCTTGTCGTTATCTTTCGGGCCTTTTGGGTTACGTGCATCAATGTCTTTAATATGAATCCATTTCCCTTTCTTAAACTTTAATGCATCGTAAATAAAGTCGGGCCCGTAATTGTCTTTATGCCCTGTAAAATCTTCGCGTATGGGCGATAGGTGATCGAATACAATCATATTCCTAACCTCATCAAATCGCAGGCTCATGGTAGCCTGTGCCGAGTATTCAAAGATGA
>JBIPNX010000268.1:0-3923 GCA_044378145.1 Flavobacteriales bacterium
CGTTGGCGGCTGGCATTACGCGTGGACATTGCCCTACTCTTATTGCATGTTGCCTTTGATGGTAGAAGCACGGTCTCACCTACCAATGGACCTTCATATAATGGCATTGCTGTATTTTGTTATTATAACCGCTGTAAACTATATTCTATACAGCACCCGCAGCGAAAAAGGCTAGGCTTATTTCTTGGTTTTTATAGTTGAATATTTGTAAGGCGATGGCGGCTCTCCCTTTGCCGCATTGGCAATCAGCTCGGTTAAACGTTTGTCGCGGGTGGCTTGTTGCTTGGCGCTTTCTACCCAATGTCCGGCAGTACGCTGAAACGATGGCGCCTGTTTACTAAACCACTCCCAGGCTTTTTTATTCTTTTTAACCAGCACTAAACTCTCTTCAGACAAGCCTTTGTTATCGGGTTTCTCGAATGAGTAAATACCGCTTTTTTCAGGCTTACGGGCTTCGTATGCTTTAATGCCTGCGGGTTCCATTAGCCCTAATTTTGTAAGCCTTTCTACATGCGCAATATTTATATTACTCCAAATGCTGTTGGGTTTGCGTTTAGTAAAACGTATAGTATACGCTTCATCATCAATACTTCTGCGAACACCGTCAATCCAGCCAAAGCACAAGGCCTGCTCTACCGATTCTGTCCAGGTCATGTTCTCTTTGCCTGTACCTTTTTTGTAATAGCCTATGTGTATTTCTGTTTCCTTATCGTGGTTCTTCTCTAACCACTTGCGGAATTCTTTAGGGGTAAAAAATTGGGGTTTCATTTATTTAGCTGATGTAATCCACCAGGTGTTTCCGTTAGAATCTTTAACCCCGCAGCTGCGCCCATAGTCCTGATCTGCAGGCGGCATAATAGAAGTTGCCCCGTTTTCTAATGCAAGCTTATAGCGCTCATCGGCATTATCAACATAAATAAAAAGTCCTGCTGTGTTGGCTTCAAAACCTTTCATAGTTTCAGAAAACATAATGCAGCTTTCGCCAATGGTAACCTCGGCATGACCATAGCTGCCATCAGGATTAGGGTGGTGCATTTTTAGCTTTGCATCAAATACAGTAGTTAAAAACTGCATAAGCGTTGCGGCATCGTTCACTATCAGGTAGGGCATTACCGTTTGGTAGCCTTCAGGAATTTTTAAGTCAGTAGCCATTGGGTTTGTTTTTAGCAAATATAACCCAGTAACAAATGAAATTGTTATGCGACAGTTTTCTTTTTATTGGCGAAAATCAATCCCGCAAACACATACACATTAAACAGGGCTATAATAGGCACAGCGATAAGCGATACTAAGGAAACCAAGCCAGCCCATGCCATCCACCAGGCGAATAAAAAGTACTCGGCAACGGTAGGTTTTAGCTTTTCGTCAATATGAGGTATGTGCAACCGCTCGCGGATTTGCTCCGGGGTCATGCCCATTGCTTCGCTAACAGGTAATGTATCGTGGTAGAGGTTGCCCGAACGTTTACCGCGGACAAAGGCCCTGAAAATAGCACCAAGGTATAGCAGACCCAGCATCATGCCCTGCATATCTAAAAACCAGGCAGCCCAGTAGTTGTTGCAGCCCGATGACACTTCCCAAATGCTGATTTCTGCTTCGCCTTTTACGGTGCTTGGGTAACCGGTAACAATGTGGTGAATGTCGTGCTTTTCTACCGCCCTGCGGCGCTCGTCCCAATTGGGGAAAAAGAAGTAAACGTATTTGGCAAATTCAATCTTGACTTTATTCTCGTTAATGCCACCGTTTTCGCCTAAATTATATTGCTGATGAAACTCAGTAAGTAGTTGATTAATAGGCCTATCAGCCTCAGAAAGATTATCCATGAATACAGACGAGTTGATTACAGGGCAAAGGTAACTCTCAATCAAACACAACAGGGTAAAAACCCTATTTATTTTTTGTTTTTAGTTTATCATTTTTCATTCAAAATGGAAGCCATTTCCTGTTGCATCTTTAAAGCTTCTTCGCGGGCTTTTTCAGCAAAGTCGGGCCCGTCTGAAGCAAAGATAATAGAACGCGAAGCATTAACCAGTAAACCCACATCCTCATTCAACCCATACTTGCAAACTTCCTGTAAAGAACCGCCTTGTGCACCCACACCCGGCACTAAGAAAAAGTGGTTTGGTACCAGCTTCCGCACTTCGCCCAGCATCTCGGGGCGGGTAGCGCCAACTACAAACATGGTATTGGCATCGGTCCCCCAGTTAGATACTGATTTTAATACTCGCTCATATACTTTCTCAGGGCCATCAAATGTTTCTAATGATAAGGTTTGAAAGTCCATAGCACCTTCGTTAGAAGTGAGTGCTAATACAATAGCCCATTTACCATCCTGTTGAAGAAAAGGCACAATACTATCTTTGCCCATGTAGGGCGATAAGGTGATGCTGTCAAAACCCAACTCATCGAAGAATGCTTTGGCATATTGCTGGCCTGTATTGCCAATATCGCCGCGTTTAGCATCGGCAATGGTAAATACATCTTGTGGAATTACCTCCAGTGTTTTTTGCAAGGTATCCCAGCCTTTAGGGCCCAACGATTCGTAAAAGGCAAGGTTGGGTTTGTAAGCCACACACAAATCGTACGTAGCCTCTATAATGGCTTTGTTAAACTCAAAAACAGGGTCGGCGGCATTGCGAACAATGGCTGGTAGTTTGGTTATATCGCTATCTAAGCCAACGCATAAAAACGATTGCTTGGCGCGTATTTGAGAAATGAGTTGTTGTTTGGTCATGTATAATCCCCCTCCCAAACCCTCCCCTTAAAGGGAGGGCTTTAAGACGCTTTTAGTTCATCAATTATTTTTTCTATTTCCTTTATTACTTCGTCAATATTATCAAATACTTCTTTATTCGTAAAGCGGATAACCTTTATTCCATAATGCATTAACTCAATCGTCCTTCCTTCATCATATTCTTTAACCTCAGTTATATTATGAATGCTTCCGTCCACCTCTATACCCAATAGTAATTCGTGACAATAAAAATCTAGTACAAAAATATCTAATGGATGTTGATTCCTGAACTTAACACCTCTTACCTGCTTTAGTCTTAACCTTGCCCACAGTAATTTCTCTGCTTCAGTTTGATTAACTCTCAACGCTTTAGCATTCTCAATTATTTTAGGTGTAGTATTTCTATATAAATTATCTAGGTATTCCATTTTACCATGCAATGGCAAATCTAGGGAAAATCTATTGATTTTTCACTCCCTCTCCCTTTAAGGGGAGAGGGTTGGGGTGAGGGGGAAAAAACACCAACAGCCTGACTTACAAACTATGGCAGGCTTATTAAAAACACATTGTAGATAAAGTGTTGTGCAAGTGCTGTTAATGGTTGCACATCAAACATAAATTTGATATATATCTAAATGCATAATTGCATGAGAAAAACATATACGCTACTCATACTACTTATTGCCACCACCGCTTTAAAAGCGCAAATGTCAGTAGGGTTTAACTTTATAGGCTCGGGTTTTGGGCCACTCAACTCTGTAATAGACCGTTACAATGGTTTACGCCCGTGGTTGGATAAAGAAATGGGCAATGCCGGTTTTATGTTTGGCGCTACCATAGCTCCCGGCTTTAGTACTAAAGACGGAAAATTTGCATACCAGGCGTTAACCCTACGCAAAAACTCAGTACGGCTTACCGCCAAAGGCAACGACCAAAAACGTGATTTAAGCATACGCCTGTGGACAGTTAACGTGTTTGATATGACGTATTACCCTTTGCGTATTGGTAAGTTTAGCCTGGGCGGTGGTGTTAGCCCGATAGAGCTTTCCCGCCTTAAAATACTCGGCAGGGTTGATAACGATGAGTTTGAAACCTATTGGAAAACCCCTGCTATTGAAGGCATTTTTTTAACACAGGCCAGCAGTACACCCCACATAGATTTTCGCTACAGGCTAAACCCTGAAAAGGG
>JBIPNX010000349.1:0-3200 GCA_044378145.1 Flavobacteriales bacterium
GTTATTGTTTCGCGTGCCTTACCTGATGTGCGTGATGGAATGAAGCCTGTACACCGCCGTGTTTTATTTGGCATGTACGAAATGGGTGTAATGTCTAACCGCCCTTACAAGAAAAGCGCCCGTATTGTGGGTGATGTAATGGGTAAGTACCACCCACATGGCGATGCCTCTGTTTACGATACCATGGTACGTATGGCCCAGGATTGGAGCTTGCGTTACCCATTGGTAGACGGACAAGGTAACTACGGCTCTATAGACGGTGACCCACCGGCTGCCATGCGTTATACCGAAGCCCGTTTACGCAAAATTGCAGAAGACACTTTGGCTGATATTGACAAAGATACTGTTGACTTCCGCCCTAACTTTGACGACTCTTTAGAAGAGCCTACCGTTCTTCCAACACGTATACCTAACCTATTAATTAACGGTGCATCAGGCATAGCCGTAGGTATGGCTACCAATATGGCCCCGCATAACCTTACCGAGGTTATTGAAGGTATTGCCGCTTATATTGATAACCGTGATATTACTGTTGAAGAGCTAATGCAGTATGTAAAGGCCCCTGATTTTCCAACAGGTGGTACTATATACGGTTACGAAGGTGTAAAATCTGCTTTTGAAACAGGCCGTGGCCGCGTAGTATTGCGTGCTAAAACCAAAATAGAGCAGTTTGAGAATGGTCGTGAGCGTATTATTGTTTACGAGATACCATACCAGGTTAACAAAGCCGAAATGATTAAGAAAACGGCTGCCTTAATCAACGAAAAGAAAATTGAAGGTATTACCGACATTCGTGACGAGAGTGACCGCGAAGGTTACCGTGTAGTTTATGAACTGCGCCGCGATGCTATTACCAACGTAGTACTTAATAACTTATATAAGCATACAGAGCTTCAAACATCATTCAGCGTAAATAACATTGCACTGGTAGATGGCCGCCCGGTAGTACTTAACCTTAAAGACCTGATTGTAAATTTTGTGAAACACCGCCACGATGTGGTTGTGCGCCGCACAAAATATGAGTTAGACCAGGCCGAGAAACGTGCCCACGTATTAGAAGGCTACCTGATAGCACTAGATCACCTGGACGAGGTTATTAAGCTTATCCGTAACTCTAACACCCCTGAGATTGCTAAGGACGGCTTAATGGAAAGCTTCCAATTGAGCGAAATTCAGGCTAAGGCGGTTCTTGCATTGCGTTTATCTACCCTTACCGGTATGGAACGCGATAAGATTAAAGAAGAGTACGATGAGTTAATGAAACTGATAGCGCATTTGAAAAACATACTTTCTGACGAAACTATGCGCTTCGACATTATTAAAACAGAACTACAGGAAGTTAAAGATAAATATGGCGACGAGCGCCGTACCGATATTATATACCAGGGCAGCAACTTCCGTATGGAAGATATGATTGCCGATGAGGATGTGGTAATTACTATATCGCACATGGGTTATATTAAACGTACTGCTGCTACAGAATACCGCCAGCAGGCCCGTGGAGGTAAAGGCAGCAAAGGCGCCCGCACCCGCGACGAGGACTTTGTAGAACAAATCTTTATTGCATCTACCCACAACTATATGCTGTTCTTTACAGAGCAGGGTAAATGTTTCTGGATGAAGGTGTACGAAATACCTGAAGGTTCTAAAGACTCTAAAGGCCGCGCTATTCAAAACCTTATTCAAATAGCACCAGACGATAAAATTCGTGCCTTTATAAATGTTACCGACCTTACAGAAGAAGGTAAGTTTATTGTAATGTGTACTAATAAAGGTACTATTAAGAAAACCAAACTGGAGGCTTACTCTCGTCCACGCCAAAATGGCATAAATGCTATTACCGTTCGCGATGGTGAGACTCTGTTGGAGGCACGCTTAACCGATGGTAAAGCCGATATCTTAATGGCATTACGCTCGGGTAAATGTATCCGTTTTCCCGAAGCTAAAGCACGTCCAATGGGCCGTAACGCATCGGGTGTGCGTGGTGTTAGCCTTGCCAGCCCAACCGACGAGGTTGTTGGTATGATATGCATTAGCGACCATACACACAACGTATTGGTGGTATCTGAAAACGGCTACGGCAAACGTTCTGAGCTTGAAGATTACCGTATTACCAACCGTGGTGGCAAAGGTGTTAAAACAATTAGCGTAACCGATAAAACAGGTGCTTTAATTGCCCTGAAAGAGGTAACCAATGAAGATGACTTAATGATTATTACCCGTAACGGTATTATCATTCGCCTTGCAGTTGCCGATATGCGTGTAATGGGCCGTGCTACCCAAGGTGTACGCCTTATTAAGCTTGGCGGTAAAGACGCCATTGCTGCAGTAACCACCGTAGAAAGCGACCCTGAAGAAGAACACGTAGCTATTGATGGCGAAGTGTTGGAAGGGCCGGTAGTTGACGATGTGGAAATTGACGAGCCTGAATTGGATGACGACGCTGATGTTGAGGGCGAAGAAGGCGATGAAGCCGAGCCGGAGACTGAAGAGTAATCTCCAATTAATTGATAAAGAGATAAAGAATGAAGAATCCCCTGACGCAAGTTGGGGGATTTTTTTAGTATGGTTTTATGGAAATATTAAACCCGGGCACTCTAATTTTAGGCACGTATTTTGAAATAATGCGATAAACAGTTTAAAATGTAGTGTGTATAATTGATACAAAGCATTAATTTTGAACGCTGATTTAACAGAAAACAAATGAAACTTAGAATCACTCTGGCAGCCGTAGCCTTATCAGCGGCAGTAAGTTTTGGCCAAAACGCAAAAGTAGTTTCGGCATACAACTATTTAGAAAACTATAAACGCGATAGGCAGGGCGAGCCCGAAGCTTTGGGCAAAGCCAAAGAAAGCATTGAGCCGGCTACTACCGACGAAAGCACTATGGGCAAACCAAAAACATGGTATTACCGTGGTAATATCTACTTTGAAATTGGCCAAAGCAAAAACCCTTCGCATGCAGGTTTATCTCCTGACCCGTATTACGATGCGGCCTTTTCTTACCAAAAGTGCTTATTGCTAGACCCTAAATATGAATTTGCCAACATAGCTAAAATGCAATTGCGTTTTTGCTCGGCACAGGTATTAAACAAAGGCGTTGCTGACTTTTCAGCCAAAAATTATGCAGGCGCTTTAGAGCAGTTTGAAAAATGTATTAAGCTTGCCGAAGATGGTAAAACCTTTGATACCCTTGCTGT
>JBIPNX010000269.1:0-3910 GCA_044378145.1 Flavobacteriales bacterium
ACTTCCGCAAAAAACAAGGTGGCGCACGCTACTCTATCCGCGAGGTAGTAGGTGCTAAACAGGTTAATATGGACTGGTACCTTTTTGCCGGTATCGGCGGGTTCTTTTTTAACCCTAAAGGCCAATACAATGGCAACTGGTATGCTTTGCAACCGCTAAATACCGAAGGACAAACATTGCTTCCTACCCGCAAAAAATACAGCCGTTTTACCGGTTGTATACCTTTAGGCCTTGGAGGTAAATACGGCATCAACAACCAGATTAGTGTTGGTTTTGAGGCCGGCTTCCGTTACACGTTTACCGATTATTTGGATGACGTAAGTACAACCTACGTTGACCCTGCTGTATTAATCAGCGGCAACAGCCAGCTATCGGCTAACCTTGCCGACCCTAGCCTGGGTACTGTATTTGGTCAAACAGGCGTTGGTGAGCAGCGTGGCGACCCTCGTGATAAAGATGTTTATATGATGCTTTTATTCAACGTTAATTATAAACTGACAGATTCGCGCGGACGCCTTCCGAAATTTTTCTCGTGGGCAAGCCGCTTTTAGTGCAAACCATTTTCAACTTTTTTGCGTTTAGGTTATTAATGAGAAAAATAGCTTGCTCAATTATTCTTGCTTTGTTGGCTGTATCAGTACAAGCACAACGCTCGCAAGTGGGCCTTATAGGTGGTGTTACGTATTATTTAGGAGACCTAAATCCCAACAAACAGTTTTACAAGGTAAAACCTGCGGGTGGTATCTTTTACCGTTATAACATGAACCCCCGCATGGCCGTTAGGGGTAATGTTATTTATGGCGGTATGGAGGCTAACGATTCTGACTCTAAAGACACCTTTGCCATAAACCGTAATCTTAGCTTTAAATCAATGTTGCTTGAGTTTTCGGGCTACTTTGAGTTCAACTTCTTTAACTACATACTGGGCGACCCCCAATACCCGTTTACCCCGTATGTATTTGCAGGCGCTTCTATATTCCGCTTTAACCCTAAGGCCGAATTAAATGGCTCAGAATATGCTTTACAACCTTTAGGAACCGAAGGCCAGGGTACAACAGCCTACCCCGACAGGAAAAAATACTCGCTTACCAACCCATCTGTACTATTTGGTGTTGGCTTAAAGTGGAACGTTTTCAGGAGCTTTGGTATGGGCTTAGAGTGGGGCATGCGCCGCACTTTTACCGACTACCTGGACGATGTAAGCAAGACCTATGCCAATGTTGCAGACCTTTCGGCTGAGAATGGCCCTGCCGCCGCTGCATTGTCTGACCGCTCTGCAGACCCGGGTACCAACACCGACCGCCAACGCGGTAATAGCAAAACAAACGACTGGTTTTCATTTGCAGGTTTATCTATAACCTTCAATATAAAAGGCAAACAATCGCAGTGCCCTGCATACCCTAATCATTAATACATTATTACAAGGTGGCAGAAGAAAACCTAAAGAGTAAAATTTCTAAAGATAAAGTACCTGCCCACGTAGCAGTAATAATGGATGGTAATGGCCGCTGGGCCAAACAGCGTGGAATGATGCGTGTGCTGGGCCACAAAAATGCCATTAAAGCAGTTAGGGATACCGTTGAAGCAGCAGCCGAACTGGGCGTTAAGCACCTTACCATGTATGCCTTTTCTACCGAAAACTGGAACAGGCCCAAAATGGAGGTTGATGCGTTGATGGACCTTTTGGTATCGACCATACAAGGCGAAGTAAAAACCCTGAACGAGAATAAGATTAAGCTAAACGCCATTGGCGATATAGACAGCCTGCCCGACAAAACCCGCAAAGAGCTGCTAAAAGCCATTGAAAATACTGCCCAGAACAACCATATGACACTGCACCTGGCACTAAGCTACAGCGGGCGCAGCGAGATTATGAGGGCTGTTAAGAATATGATGTTCGACCTGCAAGACAATAAAATTGAGCGGTCGGCGTTGAATGATGAGTTATTTGGCCAGTACCTTTATACAGCCGGGATACCCGACCCTGAACTGCTTATACGCACCAGCGGAGAGCATAGGATAAGTAACTTTTTGCTGTGGCAACTGGCCTATACCGAGTTTTATTTTACTGAAAAACTATGGCCCGACTTTAGAAAGGTCGATTTTTTTGAAGCTGTACTGGACTACCAATCGCGAGAAAGGCGTTTTGGTAAAACCAGCGAGCAGGTTGTTAAGAAAACCAAATCCTGATAAATAATGCAGAGAACCAAACTAACATGGTTGTTGCCTCTGCTACTTATTGTATTACACGCTTTACAGGCCGATGCCCAAACGCCTGTTGATTCTTTAGAACCCTTTTGTTTGGCCTTGGTGCCGTCTGCGCCCTCTTAAAGGGTATGCCCTTTTGTGGCCCAAACCCACGGTAATTGTACTTTTATATAGGTGCAGATACCAAAAAAGACTATTTTTGCAATATTTTTAAAAATTCTGCGTTTACCCTGAACCGTAAAAGCAACTGGAACACAAGCCATAGAGTGAAGAAATTATATACAGCGCCAAAGTATTTTAAACAAATAGTTTTAGGCCTATCCCTTTTATTTACAGTAGGTTTAAATGCCCAGATTACCATTGGTGGTGACTCTATCATTATAGATTATGCCAGCCCTACAGAGTATGAGATTGCCGCCATTACTGTTGATGGTGTGCAGTATTACGATAAGGGTATTATTGTAATGCTATCGGGCCTTGCCATTGGCGACAAAATTGACATTCCCGGCGATAAGCTTTCTACTGCCATTGAAAACCTATGGAAACAGGGCCTTTTTGGAAATGTGGAGATTATAGCCGACAAAGTTGAGGGCAAAAAAATATTCTTACGCCTTAAGCTGGAAGAAAGGCCACGCCTTTCAAGCTTCGCTTTTAAAGGCATTCCACGTTCTGAAGCCGATAAGCTGCGCGATAAGATTAAGCTGATACGCGATAAGGTGGTGAATGATGAGCTAATCATCTCAACCCAAAACCTGGTAAAAGAATATTACCGCGACAAAGGCTATTACGATGCCGAGGTTAATATTACCCAGGTACCCGATACGGCTAACGCCAACAAGGTTATCCTTTACATCAACGTAAAGCAGAATAACAAAATCAAGATTAACAAAATCAATATAATTGGTAACAGCCTTATAGCCGACGGCAAAATACGCCGCCAGCTAAAGGATACCAAAGAGAAGAAGTGGTACAGCCTGTTCTCTACCTCTAAGTTTATTGAGGAGAATTATAAAAAAGACAAGCAGAAGATTATTGACCTGTATAATGAGCAGGGCTTTAGGGATGCCACCATTGTAAAAGACAGCGTTTACCGCTACGACGATAAAACGCTGAACATTGATATTGTGGTAGAAGAGGGAAGGAAATACTATTTCCGCAACATTACCTGGGTGGGCAACACCAAATACTCTGCCGATACACTTAACCGTGTGTTGAACATTAAAAAGGGTGATGTTTACAACCAGACTACCTTAGAAGGCGCCTTGTTTACCAGCCAAAACGGTACCGATGTTTCGTCTTTGTACATGGACATGGGCTACCTGTTCTTCAATGTAACCCCTGTGGAGGTGGCTGTAGTTGGCGACTCAATCGACTTTGAAATGCGCATGTACGAGGGCCGTCCGGCTATCATCAATAAAATTACCATTGTTGGCAATACCAAAACCAACGACCATGTTATCCTGCGCGAGGTTCTTACCAAGCCCGGTAACCTGTTCCGCAGGTCAGATATTATTTCAACCCAGCGTTTCCTTGCACAGTTAGGTTACTTTAACCCCGAGGCTTTGCAGGTAAACCCTAAGCCCGACCCTATAAATGGTACGGTTGATATTGAGTATGTGGTAGAAGAAAAACCGTCAGACCAGATAGAGCTATCGGGTGGCTGGGGTGCAGGCCGTTTGGTAGGCACTTTGGGTGTTACCTT
>JBIPNX010000270.1:0-3892 GCA_044378145.1 Flavobacteriales bacterium
ATTATTATGGAAGGCTATTTAGACCTAAGGATTCAACCGTGGATACGCAGGCTTATTACCCGTTTGGTAGCTATTGTCCCCGCTATTATTACCATTGTATATTTTGGTGAAGACCATACCGATAACCTATTGGTATTTAGTCAAGTTGTACTGAGTTTACAGCTAGGCTTTGCTATTATCCCCCTTATCCACTTTGTTAGCGATAAAAAGCAAATGGGCGCTTTTGCTGTTAAAGGTATAACGGTTATTGCCGGCTGGGTTAGTGCTGCGGTAATTGTAGGACTTAACTTAAATTTGGTACTGAGTATGTTTGCTGAATGGGTTGAAACATCGCAAAACAAGGTGCTGATAATTTTATTGGTAGGCCCTGTTATACTCTTTTTTGTAGGCCTGCTGGCTTATATCATCATTCTGCCTATTATTAACCGCAGACGCTTTAACCAGTTTGAATCGCATAAAGCAGAATTGGTATTAACCGATAGTCCAGCTAAAGCATCGTACCAAAAAATTGCTATTACCATAGACTTTAGCACTAGTGACAATGCAACTATTAATGCGGCTGTAGCACAAGGCGGGCAGAATGCCGAGTACCTGCTGATACACATTGTAGAGTCAGCCGGGGCGTTTATTTTTGGTAAAGATGTAGCCGACCACGAGAGCCAATCGGACAAGGAGCAGCTTAAGCAATACCGCGAAACATTGAACGAAAAAGGCTATAAGGCCGAGATAAAATTAGGTTATGGTAATCCTAAAAAAGTAATACCCCAATTGGTAAACGAATATGCCCCCGATTTGTTAGTTATGGGTGCACACGGGCATAATACGTTTAAAGACCTTATATTTGGCACCACATTAAACACCGTGCGCCACCGTGTAAACGCGCCGCTGCTTATTGTGCGTAATGCTTAATAATGGCTGAGAAAAAACCTGAAATAGAAGTTGTATCTAAAAACCGCAGGGCTAGTTTTGAGTATACTATACTGGAAACTTACAAGTGCGGAATGGTGCTTACCGGCACCGAAATTAAGTCTATCCGCTTAGGGAAAGTGAATATTGGCGATGCCTATTGTGTGATACAAAACGAAGAATTGTATGTGCGCAACATGCATATTGATGAGTACGAAAAAGGTGGCTTTGTAAACCACCCTACACGTGCCGACCGTAAACTACTTGTGAAAAAGACCGAGTTGAAACGCCTTACCAATAAGCTAAAAGACAAAGGGCTTACCTTAATTCCTTTAATGGTTTTTTTGAGTGAAAATGGTTTTGCTAAGATTGAGATTGCATTAGCCAAAGGCAAAAAATCGTTTGATAAGCGCGAGGATATTAAGAAGAAGGATGTACAGCGCGAAACCGACCGCAGATTTTAATCTATTGGTTCTAAATTTTCCAGGCTTACGGTGCTGTTGATGTTGCCGAAAGTTACGCGGGCTTTATCCTTTATAATTTCTTGTACTATGCCGGTTTGGTGGCTTTTTAGCAGGCGCACCTTGCCCCCAACCTGAATTTTCTTTTTAACGCGGGCAATAATCTTCTCTTTGGTATTCTCCTTCTTCTCCAGCGCAAGTTGGTATTGCTTTTTGTGCTTTTCGGCAGTAAGGCTATCTACAAACTTCTTTATTATCGCTTTTTTGTCACTGTTCTTTTGCCATTCTTCAGCAAGGGCATTCATTTTTTTGCCCAGCTCTACCAGCTTGTTTATCTCTTCCTGCTTCTCTTTCGATTTCTCCAGCTTATCATTCAGCTTGCCTTGCAGGGCTTCAAACTTAGCCTCGGCCTTTTGCGTGGCCTCTGTTTGTTCTTCCAGCTTTTGCAACTGCTCCGTTACCTTGTTCTTCTCCCGTTGAACATCGGCCAACAGCCTGTTTAACGATAGCTTTTCACTCTTAACCTTATCCTGTGCCCGCTTGATGATTTCTTTTGGCAGGCCTATTTTTTCAGCCACCTCAAACGTATAGGAACTTCCCGGCTGGCCTATAACTAATTCGTATTTAGGTTCTAAGGTTTCGGGGTTGAAAAGCATACTGGCGTTGATTACCCCTTTCAGGTTATCGGCCAACAGCTTTATGTTGGTGTAGTGAGTGGTAATGATGCCAATTGCCTGCTTTTTAGCCAGCTCTTCCAAAATTACTTCGGCAATGGCGCCACCCAGTTCAGGATCGGTACCGGTACCAAACTCATCAATCAAAAACAGGGTACGTCCGTTGGCTACATTCAAAAACTGTTTCATCGATAGTAACCTTGAACTATAGGTACTCAATGCATTTTCTATGCTCTGGCTATCGCCAATATCAACCAATAAGTTATTGAAGAAACTAAGTTTGCTTTTCTCGCTACACGGTATTAATAAACCGCTTTGCAGCATTATTTGCAGCAGACCAACCGTTTTAAGTGTGATGGACTTGCCGCCTGCGTTTGGCCCGCTGATAATAACAATACGTTGCTTACGGTCCATGCTAATAGACATGGGTATTGTTTTTTTAGCCGATGCCTTGTTTTGCAGGTATAGCAAAGGGTGTACCGCATTATGCAAATCAATACAAGGATCTTTTTCTATTACCGGCAGGTGTGCATTAAGCTCTACGGCAAAGTATGCCTTAGCACGAATAAAATCTAAGGTTGTAAGCAGTATATGGTAGTTCTTTATCAGTACTTCGTAAGGCCTTAGCTCATTGGTAAGTTTGCGCAGCAGTTTATATACCTCGCGACGCTCACTGTTTTGCAAATCTGCAATCTCGTTATTCAAGGCAACAGTGTCCTGTGGCTCTACAAAGGTAGTTTTACCTGTTTCGCTGCTGCCATGTATAAGGCCTTTAACATCACGCTTAAACTCTGAAAGTACAGCCAACACTCGGCGACCGTTATAAAACCCTGCTTCGTTTTCACGTATCCAACCCAGCTTGTTAAGCTCGTTTACAAACTGGCGGAATTTACGGTCAGACTCCCGTGTCTTCTTACTTAAATCAGCTCTGATAGAAGACAATTCTTTAGAAGCCGATGAGCGTACATAAGCCGTTTCATCAACAATAACATCAATAGCTTTTATTATATCCTCGGTCTTGTAAACATTGCCAATAAGCTCCTGTAAGGCAGGAAACAAATCTGCTTTAGATGAAAAAAACTTGATAACATCATTAACTGTAGACGATACTACCTTGATATTGATTAGCTGCTTCTCGGTAAGTACAGAACCTTCAACAGCCAGGGCATTACACTCCGCTTCAAAATCCAGGAATAAGGTATCGGGCAAGGCGGCTTTGTTTCGTAGCAGGCTGGTGAACTCATTCAGCTGGGCTAGTTGCAGCTTGCAATCGTCCCTGTCATCTATTGGCCCTAAGCCATTAGCCAACCTTTTAGACGATACATTACGGCAATTCTCTTCCACGTACTTGCGTACTTTCTCAAACTCGAAAACCGATAATGTATTTTTATCAAAAAGCCTCATTGGGGGTAATAAACGGGCAAAAGTAAGAATTGTTTATTCGCCATTTACCCTCACCCCCTAAATCCCCCTCTCCTAAAGGAGTGAGGGGGACTTAAAATATTTTCAGATTATTGCTTATCCTCCAATAAGGGCACAAAGCGGAACTCGCCGTGCTCTACTTGCGATGTTGTACCGTCGGCATTTTTCCTAATCTCAATCATGGTTTGCACATTATCTCCAACGGGTATAACCAATATACCGCCGGGTTTAAGCTGCTCAATTAATTTAGGAGGGATAAACGGCGCACCTGCAGTAACCAGCACCTTATCGAACGGGGCAAAAGAGGGTTGACCTATGTAACCATCGCCATAAAACTGCTTAGGCATAAACCCAAGGCTTTTTAGTATCTGCTGCGATTTTAAATATAAAGGCCTTTGGCGCTCTATAGTAAACACTTTAGCTCCAAGC
>JBIPNX010000014.1:0-14168 GCA_044378145.1 Flavobacteriales bacterium
GGCCACAAAAGCTAAGAACAATGCACCCGGTAGGGTAATACGAGACATTACAGCATCTATAAACTCAGCAGTTTTTTTACCCGGTTTAATACCCGGAACAAAACCACCGTTTTTCTTCATATCCTCGGCCATTTGATTAGGGTTAATCATAATAGCTGTGTAGAAGTAAGTAAACACAATAATTAGGAACGCTAAAAATAAGTTGTGCCAAAAGCCGGTATAGTCAGCAATAGCTGCCGATACACCGCTGATAGAAGCAGACTCTACCTGAGCGTAACCAATAATGTAAACCGGTATAAGGATAATTGCCTGGGCAAAAATGATAGGCATTACACCCACGGCATTAACTTTTAACGGAATGTAGTTGCGGTTGCCACCATACTGTTTGTTGCCAATAATTTTTTTGGCAAACTGAACCGGTATGCGTCGTGTACCTTGTACAAGCAATATAACGGTAACAATAATCAACAGCAGTATTACCATCTCTACCAGGAAGATAACTAAACCACCACCGGCATCGGTTAAGCGGCCGTTAAACTCTTGTAACAGAGCACCCGGAAGGCGTGATATAATACCAATCATAATGATTAGTGATATACCGTTACCTAAACCGCGGTCGGTAATCTTTTCGCCAAGCCACATTACAAACATGGTACCGGCTACTAGTATAATGGTTGATGAAACCCAGAAGAAAGAAGTGTCTGGCAGGGCACCCGGAGCTAACTGGTTTGCACCGGCTAAATAACCCGGGGCTTGCAGGGCTGTTACAGCAACTGTTAGGTAGCGTGTAATCTGGTTCATGCGCTTGCGGCCACTCTCGCCCTCTTTTTGCATTTTTTGGAAGTAAGGCACCGCCATACCCAAAAGTTGAACAATAATAGAGGCCGTAATGTACGGCATAATGCCTAAGGCAAAAATGGATGCATTGTGAAAGGCACCACCTGAGAAAACGTCAATCAGGCCAAGGATACCCTCTGATGCCTGAGATGAAAAGCCTTCTAGTTTGGTAGTGTCAACGCCGGGCAGCACCACGTACGAACCTAAGCGGTAAATTAATACCAGGCCCAGGGTTGTAAGGATGCGCTGACGTAGCTCATCAATCTTCCAAATGTTTTGTATGGTTTGTATGAATTGCTTCATTACTTCTTAACAATTGTAGCGTTGCCGCCTTTTGCTTCTATAGCTGCTTTAGCTGTTTTAGTAAACCCGTTTGCTGTAACTTCTAGTTTAGCGGTTAGCTCGCCACGACCCATAATTTTAATCAAGTCGTTTTTAGATGCTAGGCCGTTTGCCACTAAAGCTGCATTATCAATTGCAGTTAAGCCTTTAGTTTCTGATAAACGTTGAAGTACATCAAGGTTAATACCGCGGTATTCTACACGGTTAATGTTTTTAAAGCCAAACTTAGGCACACGGCGTTGTAATGGCATTTGACCACCCTCAAAACCAACTTTGGCTGAGTAGCCAGAGCGCGATTTTGCACCTTTGTGACCCCTGCGGGCTGTACCACCACCGCCTGAACCTTGTCCGCGGCCCTGGCGTTGTTTGGTAAATGTTGAACCTTCTGCAGGTTTTAAATTACTTAAATTCATCGCTCTATCGTTAAATATTTTCTACTGTAACTAAGTGACTTACTTTCCTAATCATTCCCAAAATCTGGGGAGTGGCTTCGTGTTCAACCGTGTGGTTCATTTTACGAAGGCCTAGGGCTACCAAAGTACGTTTTTGGTCTAACGGACGGTCTATGCCGCTCTTTACCTGTTTAACTTTAACTTTTGCCATTATCTTTATTATTAACCGTTAAACACTTGATCTAATGTAAGGCCGCGTGTGTGTGCTATAGTAGCAGGGTCGCGTAGTTGGCTTAGGGCGTCAAGGGTTGCTTTTACCACGTTGTGTGGGTTAGACGATCCTTTAGACTTAGCCAGTACGTCGGTAATACCAACACTCTCTAGCACAGCGCGCATTGCACCACCGGCAATAACACCGGTACCGTGCGAAGCTGGTTTTAAGTAAACCAAAGCACCACCAAACTTGCCTATTTGGGCATGTGGTATAGTGCCTTTCATAATTGGCACTTTAATAAGGTTTTTCTTAGCATCGTCTATACCTTTGGTAATAGCATCAGTTACCTCTTTTGCTTTACCCAGGCCGTGACCTACTACACCGTGCTCGTTACCTACAACCACAATGGCTGAGAAGGTAAAGGCGCGACCACCTTTTGTTACTTTAGTAACACGGTTTACGTTCACCAAACGGTCTTTCAGTTCAATGTCGGTAGACTTTACTCTTTTTATATTTTCAGTTGCCATAATTCTTTTATCCTAAAAATTAGAATTTTAAACCGCCTTCGCGTGCGCCGTCGGCTAATGATTTAACACGTCCGTGGTATAAGTAACCGCCACGGTCAAAAGCTACAGTAGTAATACCTGCTGCTTGCGCTTTAGCGGCAATTGCTTTACCTACTAAGGCAGCTTGCTCTACTTTAGTACCTTTTGCTTCAGCTTCTGATGATGATGCCGAAGCTAAGGTTACACCTTTGGTATCATCTATCAGCTGGGCATAAATTGCCTTGTTGCTACGGTATACCGAAAGGCGTGGGCACTCAGGAGTACCTGATACCACCTTGCGGATACGCATTTTAATGCGGTTTCTGCGGAATTCTTTAGTAATTGCCATGACTTATTATTTTTTACCGGCTGACTTACCAGCTTTTCTACGTAATACTTCGCCCACAAACTTAACACCTTTGCCTTTGTATGGCTCTGGTTTACGTAGTGAACGTATTTTGGCGGCCACCTGGCCTATTAATTGCTTATCGTGCGATGTTAGGGTGATAATTGGATTTTTACCACGCTCTGTTTTAGTAGCAACACCTATTTGGCTTGGAAGCTCAAATACAATGTTGTGAGAGTAACCCAGTGTTAACTCAAGCATATTGCCTGTGTTAGCAGCACGGTAACCTACACCTACCAATTCTTGCTCTATGGTGTATCCTTTAGATACGCCAATAATCATATTGTTAAGTAAAGAGCGGTATAAACCGTGCATAGCGCGGCTTTGTTTCTCTTCGTTAGCGCGTTCTACAATAACGTTACCTTCTTCAACTTTAATGCTGATAACAGGGTTAACCTCTTGCTTAAGCTCGCCAAGTTTACCTTTTACAGTAACCACATTGTCGGCGCTAACTTCTAGAGTTACACCGGCAGGAAGGGCTATTGGTAATTTACCTATACGTGACATTTCTTTTCTTCTTTATCTATTAATAAACGTAGCAAAGTACTTCGCCACCTACATTTAAATTGCGGGCTTCTTTGTCTGTCATTACACCTTTAGATGTAGACAAAACAGCAATGCCTAAACCGTTAAGTACACGTGGTAACTCATCGGCGCCTTTGTATTTACGTAAACCTGGTTTGCTGATACGCTCTAGTGTAGTAATAGCGGGTTGTTTAGTAACGCTATCGTACTTCAAGGCTATCTTGATGTTAGACTTTGGACCGGCTTCGTCAAACTTATAGTTTAAGATGTAGCCTTTCTCAAAAAGGATTTTGGTAATCGCTTTTTTAAGGTTTGATGATGGAATTTCAACCATACGGTGGCGGGCCATAACGGCATTGCGCACTCGGGTTAAATAATCTGCTATCGGATCAGTATACATTTTCTGTACTTAATTCGTTGTTTGTATATAAAAAAATTAAAATTCTAAATTACCAGCTGCTCTTGGTAACCCCCGGGATCTTGCCATCTAAGGCCATTTCGCGGAAGGTAATACGAGACAAACCAAACTGGCGCATGTAACCACGTGGGCGGCCTGTTAGTTTGCAACGGTTACGCATACGTATCGGAGACGAGTTACGAGGTAGTTTTTGCAAACCTTCCTGGTCGTTAGCCTCTTTTAAAGCTTTACGTTTTTCAGCATACTTAGCGGCCATTCTTGCGCGTTTTACCTCGCGGGCCTTCATTGATTCTTTTGCCATCTTTCTTTTCTAATTATTTTTTGAAAGGCATTCCAAACTCTTTTAACAAAGCAAACGCTTCTTTATCGTCTTTAGCTGACGTAACAAAGGTGATGTCCATACCTAAAATTTTAGGCACTTTATCAATATCAATCTCCGGGAAGATGATTTGCTCAGTGATACCAAGGGTGTAGTTACCTTTGCCATCAAAGCCTTTGTTGTTAATGCCACGGAAGTCGCGGATACGAGGCAATGCAATAGCAATAAGCCTGTCTAAAAATTCGTACATTTTATCTCCACGTAGGGTTACACGGGCGCCAATAGGCACACCTTTACGTAACTTAAAGTTAGAGATGTCTTTACGAGATTTTGTTGGTACCGGCTTCTGGCCTGTAATCAATGTTAATTCAGCAAGGGCTGCATCAACAATCTTCTTATCGGTTACGGCAATGCCTAAACCTTGATTAAGACAAATTTTCTCAAGTTTAGGAACTTGCATAGAGCTTTTATAACCAAACTCTTTTTGCAGGGCCGGAACTACTTGATCTTTGTATTTTGCTTTTAAACGTGGTGCGTACATGGTTATTTAATTATCTCACCTGAACTTTTACTTCCTTTTGCAAAGCGTACTGTTTTTCCGCCTTTATCTTTTTTGCGACCTACACGGGTAGGTATGTTGTTTTTAGGGTCTAGTGGCAACAGGTTCGATACGTGTATCGATGCCTCTTGCTTAACTATGCCGCCGTTTGGGTTTTTAGCGTTTGGTTTAGCGTGTTTGCTAACCATGTTTACACCCTCAACAATAGCGCGGTTCTTTTCAACGATTATCTCAAGCACTTTGCCTTGCTGACCTTTAGAGTCGCCCGCTATAACTGCTACGGTATCGCCTTTTTTAATATGTAACTTAGTTGCCATTTTCTTTATTAATTGCTGGTATTAAAGTACTTCAGGAGCTAATGATACAATTTTGGTAAATTGTGTTTCCCTTAACTCGCGGGCTACCGGGCCAAAAATACGTGTGCCGCGTAATTCTTCGGCAGCGTTTAACAATACGCAAGCGTTGTCGTCAAAACGTATATAAGATCCGTCAGCACGACGAGATTCTTTTTTAGTGCGCACAATAACTGCCTTTGTTACCTGGCCTTTTTTAATGTTGCCCGATGGTAAGGCGTGCTTAACGGTAACAATTATCTTGTCGCCGATACGTGCGTAGCGTTTTTTGGTACCACCCAGTACGCGTATAACAAGTACCTCTTTGGCACCGCTGTTATCTGCTACTGTTAATCTTGATTCCTGTTGTATCATCGCTTAAAAAGTCGTTATACTTTAATATCTTAAAAAATTACTTAGCACGTTCTACTATCTCAACCAACCTCCAGTTTTTGTTTTTGCTGATAGGGCGGGTCTCCATAATGCGCACTGTGTCGCCAATGTTGCACTCGTTTTTCTCGTCGTGTGCAGAGAATGTAGTGGTTTGCTTAACAAACTTACCGTACATAGGGTGCTTTACTTTACGTTCTACGGCAACGGTAATGGTTTTATCCATTTTGTTGCTTTTAACAACACCTGTACGCTCTTTTCTTAAATTCCTTTGTTCCATTTTTACTATTTATTAAGCCTTAGTTTCGGCTAATTGGCGTTTACGCAATTCTGTTTCTAAACGTGCAATGGCTTTACGCGAGTTGCGTATTGTCATTGGGTTTTCTACCGGCGATACAGCGTGGCTTAATTTTAAGCGTGTGTATGTTTCGCGTTCGGTGGCTAATTTATCTTTTACCTCAGCCGTAGTAAGGTCTTTTACAATTTCCTGTTTCATTGTTATTCTCCTTTAACGTAGTCGCGGCGAACTACAAATTTTGTTGTAATTGGCAGTTTTTGAGCTGCAAGGCGTAAAGCCTCTTTTGCTACTTCTTCGCTAACACCGTCAGCTTCAAAAATCATAGCGCCCGGCTTAACTACTGCTACCCAATACTCAGGAGCACCTTTACCTTTACCCATACGAACCTCTGCAGGTTTTTTGGTAATTGGTTTGTCAGGGAATACGCGTATCCATACCTGGCCTTCACGTTTCATAAAACGGTTTACCGCAATACGGGCTGCTTCTATCTGGCGGGCAGTTACCCAGGTGCCTTCTAGGGCTTTTATTCCGAAAGAACCAAAAGCAAGCTGATTTCCACGTTGGGCATTGCCCTTCATTTTCATTTTATGCTGCTTACGAAACTTCGTTTTCTTTGGCTGTAACATTGTTACTTAATTTATACTTGTTGCTCTAATAAAATCTTTACCAATTATTTCTTTTTGCCACCGCGCATACGTGGGCGTTGACGGTCATCTCCACCACGGTCGTTGCCACGGTCATTACCACCCGGACGGTTGTTACCGCCAGAGTTTTGGCCTACTAGTGGAGAAAGGTCGCGTTTACCAAATATCTCGCCTTTGCAAATCCATACTTTTATGCCAATGCGGCCGTAAGTAGTGTGGGCTTCTGCGTGAGAGTAATCAATATCAGCGCGGAATGTATGTAATGGTGTACGTCCTTCTTTGTAAGTCTCAGTACGGGCCATCTCAGCACCGGCTAAACGGCCTGCGCTTGTAATCTTAATACCTTCTGCACCCATACGCATTGCCGAAGCAATAGATGTTTTAACAGCGCGGCGGAAAGATATACGGCCTTCAATTTGGCGGGCTACGCCATCAGCTACCAATTTGGCATCCAACTCAGGGCGTTTAATCTCAAAAATGTTGATTTGAACCTCTTTTTTAGTAAGTTTCTTCAACTCTTCTTTAAGCTTATCAACCTCTTGGCCGCCTTTACCGATAATAATACCCGGGCGTGCGGTTTGTATAGTAACAGTTACAAGCTTAAGCGTACGCTCGATAATAATACGAGAGATGCTGGCTTTAGACAAACGTGTGCCTAAGTAGTTGCGGATTTTGAAATCTTCAACCAACTTATCTGCGTAGTTTTTACCTCCGTACCAGTTTGAATCCCAGCCGCGGATGATGCCTAAACGGTTACCTATAGGGTGTGCTTTTTGTCCCATTATTATCCTTATTCTTTATCTTTTGTTTCTTTTTTCTTTGCAGGAGCTTTTTTAGCTGCTGGTTTCTTTTCGGCTGCCGGCTTTTCAGCTTTTGGAGCTGCTGCCTTTTTTGCTGCCGGTTTTTTAGCTGCAGGTGTTTCTGCCACTTCAGCTTTTGGAGCCTCTAATTTAGCGGCTGCAACTGCGTTACGGCTATCTAATATCAGAGTAACGTGGTTAGAGCGCTTGCGTATGCGGTAAGCACGGCCTTGTGGGGCTGGGCGAAAACGCTTTAGCTGGGCTGCAGAGTCAACCATAATGGTTTTAACAAACAGAGCGCTGTCTTCTACGCGAGATCCTTCATTTTTTTGTTGCCAGTTAGATATAGCTGACAATAAAAGTTTTTCTAAGCGGCCAGAAGCTTCTTTAGAGTTAAACTTTAAAATGGCTAATGCTTTATCTACATCTACGCCGCGTATAAGGTCGGCAACTAAGCGCATCTTGCGGGGCGAGGTTGGACAATCGTTCAACTTAGCCACGTAGGTAGATTTCATCGCTTCTTTGCGAGCATCTGCTGCCTTACGTTTTCTAACACCCATTGGTATATATTCTTTACTTCGTTATTAACTTAATTAATTACTTTTTACGGTTGCCTGAGTGACCACGGAATGTACGGGTCGGGGCAAACTCGCCCAGTTTATGGCCTACCATGTTTTCTGTTACATACACAGGTATAAACTTGTTACCATTGTGTACTGCTATTGTTTGTCCTACAAAATCCGGAGATATCATTGAACGACGAGACCAGGTTTTGATAACTGCTTTTTTACCTGATTCTACCGAAGTCATTATCTTTTTCTCCAATTTAATGTCGATAAAAGGACCTTTTTTAAGCGAACGAGCCATGTGTTTTCTTTATTCTCTTTTAATTATTACTTCTTACGACGTTCAATAATGTGCTTATTAGACGCTTTTTTAGGGTAACGTGTTTTGTAGCCTTTAGAAGGTACACCTGTGCGTGAGCGTGGGTGACCACCTGAAGCACGGCCCTCGCCACCACCCATCGGGTGATCCACAGGGTTCATTGCTACACCACGTACACGTGGACGGCGTCCTAACCAACGGGTACGACCGGCTTTACCTGAGCGTACTTTTGAATGGTCAGCATTACCTACAGCACCTAAAGTAGCCATGCAGGTTGCAAGTACCTGGCGGGTTTCGCCGCTAGGCATTTTAAGGATAGCGTACTTACCATCGCGGGCAGCAAGCTGAGCGTATGTGCCGGCGCTACGTGCAAAAGAAGCACCTTGGCCCGGACGCATTTCAATGTTGTGGATAATAGAACCCAATGGAATTTCTGACATTGGCATTGCATTACCTACTTCAAATGGGGCGCCTGAACCCGACATTACAATTTTATCTACCGTTAAACCGGCCGGAGCAATGATATAACGCTTTTCACCATCTGTGTACTCTAAAAGAGCAATGTGAGATGAACGGTTTGGATCGTACTCAATTGTTTTAACTGTAGCTGCTACACCAAATTTATCGCGTTTAAAGTCGACAATACGGTAACGGCGCTTGTGGCCACCACCTAGGTAACGCATAGTCATTTTACCCGACTGGTTACGTCCGCCGCTCTTTTTAATAGGGGCTAATAAGCTCTTGGTAGGCTTATTGTGTGTCGAGGTTAATTCCTCAAACGTATTTGCTACCTTAAAACGGGTACCCGGGGTAACGGGGTTATATTTTCTAACTGCCATTGCTTATGACCTTTTCTCGGTTAAATATTGCTGAAGAAGTCGATGTTATCGCCTGCCTTCAATGTTATGTACGCTTTTTTGTAGTTGTTGGTACGGCCTACTGCTAAACCACGCTTAGTGTTGCGAGATTTAATTTTACCGGCTATACGTACAGTGTTAACTGCTTCTACGGTAACACCATAGTATTTCTCTATAGCGCTTTTAATTTGGATTTTGTTGGCGTCTAAGTCCACTACAAAACCATAACGGTTTAGCTTTTCGCCTTGTGCCGTTAATTTTTCTGATACAATTGGCTTAATAATGATGCTCATCGCCTTATTTATTTAATAAAATGTTCTCAATTTGCTTCACCGAGCTCTCAACAAACACAAGATTATTTGCTCTCAGAATATCGTAAGTGTTTAATTCTGAAGCAATTATAACTTTAGTGCCCTCTAAATTTCGGGACGACAAATATACGTTTTTATTGTAATCACCAAGCACTACAAGCGTTTTTTTGTCTGAAAGTTTAAGCGCAGACAGTAAAGCGCTGTAATTCTTTGTTTTAGGAGCGTCAAAAGAAAAATCTTCTAAAACAGTAATTTGGTTCTCTTTTGCTTTGTATGTTAAAGCAGAAACGCGGGCCAGTTGCTTAACCTTTTTGTTAAGTTTAAAGCCATAGTCGCGAGGCTGAGGACCGAATACACGGCCACCACCACGTACCAGAGGCGATTTCATGCTACCACGGCGGGCTCCACCAGTACCTTTTTGGCGGAAAGCCTTTTTGGTAGTACGGGCAATCTCTGCACGTTCTTTAGATTTATGGGTACCCTGGCGTTGGTTAGCCTGGATTTGTTTTACGTCTAACCAAATTGCATGGTCGTTAGGCTCTGCCGCAAATACTGCTTCAGGTAGGGTAACTTTTTTACCCGTGCCTTTTCCTTGAATATTTAATATTTCCAGTTCCATGATCTTACTTCTGAACAATTACATATGATCCTTTAGCGCCTGGAATTGCTCCTTTAATAAGGATTAAATTCTTCTCAGCGTAAATTTTAACTACTTGCAGGTTTTGAATTTTAACCTGCTCGCCACCCATACGGCCTGCCATGCGCATACCTTTCATAACGCGAGATGGCCATGAAGAGGCACCTAACGAACCCGGGTGACGTGCACGGTTATGTTGACCGTGCGTTTGGCCGCCTACACCGGCGAAACCATGGCGTTTTACAACACCTTGAAAGCCTTTACCTTTAGAAGTACCTGTAACATCTACAAAATCGCCTTCAGCAAATACCTCAGCGGTAACGTTGTCGCCAAGTTGTTCTGTTCCATCATAATCACGGAACTCAACAACTTTACGTTTTGGAGTTGTTTTAGCCTTCTCAAAGTGGCCTTTTAATGCAGAGGTGGTGCTTTTTTCGCGTTTTTCGTCGAAAGAAAGTTGAACGGCCGAGTAACCGTCCTTTTCGGCGGTTTTTACTTGCGTTACTACACAAGGGCCTGCTTCTACCACAGTGCAAGGAATGATTTTTCCATCGACATCAAAGATGCTGGTCATTCCTACCTTTTTACCTATTAATCCTAACATTTCTTTTAGGGTATACTTGTTTTATTTTATTCTAATTGTACGTTTTATAAAGTCGTACTTTAACTTACACTTTAATTTCAACCTCAACGCCACTTGGCAACTCAAGCTTCATAAGTGCATCTACAGTTTTAGATGTTGTGCTGTAAATGTCTAACATGCGCTTGTAAGAGCATAGTTGGAATTGTTCACGCGCTTTTTTGTTAACGTGTGGAGAACGTAAAACGGTGTAGATGCGTTTGTGTGTTGGAAGAGGTACTGGACCGCTAACTACAGCGCCGGTTGCTTTAACCGTTTTAACAATCTTCTCAGCCGATTTGTCAACCAAATTGTGGTCGTACGACTTAAGTTTTATTCTGATTTTCTGGCTCATTTTCTTTACCTAAAAAAATTAAACTGCTGCGGTTTTACCACCTTTAACTTTAGCTACTACTTCTTCTTGTACGTTGCGAGGTGCATCGGCATAGTGAGAGAACTCCATAGCTGATGATGCGCGGCCCGACGAAATTGTACGAAGCTGAGTAACGTATCCAAACATTTCTGATAGAGGCACCTTAGCGCGGATAATTTGCGATCCGTGTTTAGAGTCCATGCCTTCAATTTGTCCGCGACGTTTGTTTAAGTCGCCAACAATATCACCCATGTACTGCTCCGGTGTGCTTACTTCAATTTTCATGATAGGCTCCATCAACACAGGCTGTGCTTTAGGGCAAGCCTCGCGGAAAGCTGCTTTAGCAGCGATCTCAAATGATAAAGCGTCAGAGTCAACCGCGTGGAATGAACCATCACGTACAACAACTTTTAAAGTTTCTACAGGGTAGCCGGCTAATACACCGTTACTCATAGCAGCTTTAAAGCCTTTCTCAATAGCAGGGATAAATTCACGTGGAATGTTACCACCGGTTACCTCGTTAACAAACTGTAAGCCTTCTTTGCCTTCGTCTGCAGGGCTGATAGTAACCTGGATATCGGCAAATTTACCTTTACCACCCGATTGTTTTTTGTAAACCTCGCGGTGTTGTACAGAACCACGGATAGCTTCTTTGTAAGCTACCTGAGGAGCGCCTTGGTTACATTCTACCTTAAACTCGCGACGTAAACGGTCAACGATAATCTCAAGGTGAAGCTCGCCCATACCGCTGATAACTGTTTGGCCGGTTTCCTCGTCAGTTTTAACGCGGAACGTTGGGTCCTCTTCAGCAAGCTTGTTAAGGGCTACGCCTAATTTATCAAGGTCGGCCTGAGTTTTAGGCTCGATAGCAATACCAATTACAGGCTCTGGGAAGCTCATCGATTCCAGAACGATAGGAGAACCTTCGTCTGTAAGGGTATCACCTGTACGAATATCTTTAAAACCAACAGCAGCACCAATATCACCAGCCTCAATGAATGGGATAGGGTTTTGCTTGTTAGCGTGCATTTGCATGATACGTGAAATACGCTCTTTGTTACCGGTACGGTTGTTCAATACATAAGAACCACCATCTAGTTTACCAGAGTATACACGGAAGAAAGCCAGACGACCTACGAATGGGTCAGTCATAATCTTAAACGCAAGGGCCGAGAACTTATCAGAAGGGTCAGCTTTACGTGTTTCCATTTCGCCGCTGTCAGGGTTAATACCTTCAACCGGAGGAACGTCAAGAGGGCTTGGTAAGTATGTTACAACGGCATCAAGCATGGTTTGTACACCTTTATTTTTAAAGGCCGAACCACATAGTACCGGAGTAATTTTCATGTCAATAGTAGCTTTACGGATAGCAGCCATCAATTCTTCTTCTGTAATAGAAGATGAATCTTCGAAAAACTTCTCCATTAGCTTGTCATCATATTCAGCAACCGACTCGATTAACTTCTCGCGCCATTGGGCAACGGTGTCAATTAAGTCAGCAGGAATAGGAATCTCGGTAAAAGTCATACCCTGGGTAGCATCGTCCCACTGCATGGCTTTATTATTAATAAGGTCAACAACACCAATAAAAGTTTCTTCAGCACCAATTGGAACCTGAAGAGGAACTGCATTAGCGCCTAAACGCTCCTTCATTTGACCAACAACGCTAAAGAAGTCGGCACCGGCACGGTCCATTTTGTTAACAAACGCCAAACGTGGAACGTGGTATTTGTTAGCCTGGCGCCATACGGTTTCAGATTGAGGCTCAACACCACCTACTGCACAGTATAGTGCAACGGCGCCGTCAAGTACGCGTAAAGAACGTTCCACCTCAACAGTAAAGTCAACGTGGCCCGGAGTATCGATAATGTTTACTTTGTGTTTTTGTCCACGGTATGTCCAAAAAGTGGTTGTAGCAGCAGAGGTAATGGTTATACCGCGCTCCTGCTCCTGAACCATCCAGTCCATTGTAGCAGCTCCATCATGTACCTCACCAATCTTGTGATTGATACCGGTATAATATAATACACGCTCCGTAGTGGTAGTTTTACCGGCATCAATGTGTGCCATGATACCAATGTTACGCGTATTTTTGAGATCTTTACTCATGATTAATCTTATCTATCTATTTTAAATAATTGGGGCTTAGAAACGGAAGTGAGAGAATGCCTTGTTAGCCTCAGCCATACGGTGGATGTCATCTTTCTTCTTGTGGGCAGCACCCTCGCCTTTTGAAGCGGCAATAAGTTCGCCGGCAAGCTTTTGGCTCATCGACTTCTCATTACGTTTACGGGCAAAAGTGATAATCCACTTCATACCTAAAGCAATACGGCGGTCTGGGCGGATTTCTGTTGGTATTTGGAAAGTAGAACCACCTACACGGCGGCTACGTACTTCAACACCCGGCATTACATTGTCAAGGGCTTTTTTGAAAATTTCAATACCCTCTTCGTTTGTACGCTTAGATACAATGTCGATACAGTCGTAAAAGGTAGTAAATGCTACACTTTTTTTACCGTCGTACATCATGTTATTTACAAAACGGGTTACCGTGGTATCGTTATAACGAGGATCCGGTA
Source organism: Flavobacteriales bacterium (assembly GCA_044378145.1). Taxonomy (GTDB): domain Bacteria; phylum Bacteroidota; class Bacteroidia; order CAMBQF01; family CAMBQF01; genus CAMBQF01. Next base: position 13,283 of record JBIPNX010000014.1, read on the forward strand.
ACAGTTCGTGGCGTTTTGCTCTCGACTTTCTCATGGCTTATTTATATCAGCTTATTGAGTTAATTATTTCTTTTTACCTTTTGCCGGTGCTGCAGCTGCTCCTTTAGCGCCTGCTTTCGGACGTTTTGTTCCGTACTTAGAACGACGTTGGTTACGGCCTTCAACACCTGAAGTGTCTAGCGCACCACGAACGATGTGGTAACGAACACCCGGTAGGTCTTTTACCCTGCCACCACGTATAAGAACAATACTGTGTTCTTGTAGGTTGTGACCTTCGCCCGGAATGTAGGCGTTAACCTCTTTAGTATTAGTTAGACGTACCCTGGCTACTTTACGAAGTGCCGAGTTTGGTTTTTTCGGGGTAGTGGTGTACACACGTACACATACGCCGCGGCGTTGCGGGCAAGAGTCAAGAGCAGGAGATTTACTCTTGGTTACCAGCGGTTTGCGCCCTTTACGTACTAGTTGTTGTATAGTAGGCATTTGCTACTTAATTGTTGTTTGTTATTATTGTATTAACACTCTAAGTCCTAAAAATAGGGCTGCAAAGGTACGAATGAAAATGGATTATGCAACAGCGGTTAGAAAAAAAATGTAAATATTTGCAAGAAATATGCCAACCCCTTTAAAATTTAACCTTTCAGAGGGACTACGCCGGCAAAAATGCCTTGTTAATATCTCTTGCCTGCCACCGGGATGAATACCCGAAAAGTGAATCCGCTTTGGCAAAGGTAGTAAAAGTTATCGGTTTTGGGTTACAGGTTAACCATTATTGAACTATCTGTTTGAATACAAGTTCTTTAGCTTGATATGCTATCTTTATCAGGTACAAACCGCTAACTAAATTACCTTGCTGTAAATAGCCGGTATTATTGGCTTGGGCCAC
>JBIPNX010000271.1:0-3879 GCA_044378145.1 Flavobacteriales bacterium
AGCTTCCCGGCTTAATAGCATAGGCAGGATTGGCACGGCAACATTGCAGGGCAAAAAAGCGCTTGCGCAGGTAGGCTTCGTCCAATAACGTATCGTTAGGAATATCTATATAACCAGGGTCGCCAATGTACTTAGAGCGGTCGGCATAGGCAATTTTCTCTGCCTCGGCCATTAGGTTAACAGTAATGGCTTTGTTAAACCCACGCGAGGCAAGGTCGAACGGTTCCAGCATTTTCAATATCTGCAAAAGTGCAATACCTCCTGCTGATGGTGGGGGAACGGTAGTAACGGTATGTCCACGGTATTGACCTTTTAGCGGGGTGCGCCATTCGGTTTTATAGCCTGCCAAATCATCGTGTGTAATTATACCACCCGAGCGTTTCATCTGTGCTACGATGCTATCTGCTACCCAGCCGGTGTAAAACCCATCGCGGCCTTTATCGCGGATAGTTTCTAAGGTACGGCCTAGGTCGGGGATGCGGAGGGTGTCGCCAGGCCATAATAACTTAATAATATCAACAGAACCATCTTTTACGAGACTCTTTATCAAGTAGTTTTTTTTATGTGAATACTTGGAAAAGTCGTCCCAGTGATTTCTAAACTCCCCTGCCTGTTGGGCTGTAATAGGAAATCCTTTGTTTGCTATATCAATAGCAGGCTGAATAAGGTCTTTCCAGGGCAACGAGCCATGCTTTTTATGCAAATCCCACATACCGGCTACCGACCCCGGAACACCAGCCGCTAATGCACCACGCAGGCTTAAATCAGGAATTACATTGCCATCTTTATCTAAAAACATGTTTTTAGATGCCTTTCCAGGGGCTGTTTCGCGGTAGTCCAGCATATCAAAGGCCCCGTCAGCCTTTCTGTATAAGGCAAAACCGCCTCCGCCAATATTACCTGCTGTAGGGTAGCAAACCGCCAAAGCAAAATGAACAGCCACAGCCGCATCAACAGCATTGCCGCCCTTTTTAAGCACGGCAAGGCCTACTTTGGTGGCCTCTGGGTGGGCGGTAACCACCATGCTTTTATTTGTTACCGTAACAGGCTTATGGGCATAGCTATATTTTACAGGCTTTTGGGCGTGTATTGGGCCTATAAGGCTGCATATCAATAATAAGGGTATAAAAAGGTGTTTCAACTTAATAGCTTTATAGTTGACAATCAGCAAGGTTGAAAATATTTTTGATATGTAGAGCATAAATTTCTTTACTTTGCAACCAAATTTTTAAAACCAATTTAAAATGTCAGATATCTCTGCAAAAGTAAAAGCAATTATCGTAGATAAGTTAGGTGTTGATGCCGCTGAGGTTACACCTGAGGCTAGTTTTACTAATGATTTAGGCGCCGATTCACTAGATACGGTTGAGCTAATCATGGAATTTGAAAAAGAATTTGGCATTGCCATTCCTGATGATCAGGCCGAAAACATCGGTACAGTGGGCGAAGCCATTGCTTACATTGAGAAAAACGTTAAGCAATAACTTAACTTTCCTTTTATGGAATTAAAACGGGTAGTAGTAACAGGGCTTGGGGCAGTAACCCCTTTAGGTAATTCTGTTCCGGAGTATTGGAACAACCTGCTTAAAGGCGTTAGTGGTGCCGGCCCTATTACCCGCTTTGATGCTTCTAAATTTAAAACACAGTTTGCCTGCGAGGTTAAGAACTTTGATCCCGGTTTGTATTTCGACCGCAAAGAAGCCCGTAAGCAAGACTTATATTCTCATTTTGCCATTGCCGCTGCCGATGAGGCTATCAAAGACTCAGGCATCAACTTAGAGCAGGTAAACCTTGCCCGTTTTGGTGTTATATGGGGTTCGGGCATTGGTGGTGTTGAAACGTTTTACAAAGAGAGTGCAGAATATGCCCGTGGCGATGGTACTCCCCGTTTCAATCCTTTCTTTATTCCTAAAATGATTGGAAATATTGCCGGAGGGCAAATTTCTATCCGCTACGGTTTACGCGGCCCTAACTATACGGCTGTGTCGGCTTGTGCATCATCTACCAACTCGCTTATAGATGCTTTTAACTATATACGTTTAGGCAAAGCTGAGATGTTTGTTACCGGTGGCTCTGAAGCTGCTATTAACGAAACTGGTGTGGGTGGCTTTAACGCCATGCATGCCATGAGTACCAGTAACGATGACCCGCAAGGGGCGTCGCGCCCGTTTGATGCAGACCGTAATGGTTTTGTATTAGGCGAAGGTGCCGGTGCTATTATACTTGAAGAATACGAACACGCTAAAGCCCGCGGCGCTAAAATTTACGCCGAAATGGTGGGCGGTGGCATGTCTGCCGATGCGTACCATCTTACCGCGCCCCACCCCGAAGGGTTAGGAGCTATTGCTGTAATGCAGGAAACGCTTAAGGATGCTGAGATGAAACCGGAGGATATTGATTATATCAATGTTCATGGAACATCTACCCCGCTGGGCGATGCTACCGAACTTAAGGCCATACAAAAAGTGTTTGGTGAGCATGCTTATAGCATGAATATAAGCTCTACCAAATCGATGACGGGACATTTACTTGGTGCTGCCGGAGTTATAGAGGCTATAGCTTCTATTTTGGCTGTTAAGAATGGTATTATACCGCCAACCATCAATAATAAGACTGTTGATCCGGAGATTGACCCTAAGCTTAACCTGACGCTTAATAAAGCACAGGAGCGAGAAGTTAATGCAGCCCTTAGCAATACCTTTGGCTTTGGTGGTCATAACGCCTCGGTTATTTTCAAAAAATACAGCAATTAGTTGTGCCTGTAAATACCCTTAAAAAGTTTATTCTTAATGCCGAGGACCAACGCTTATTCACTTTTGTGAAGCATGTTACCGGTGTGTCGCCTAAAAATCTGGGCTTGTATAAGCAGGCGTTCAGGCATAGTTCTGTATCGCAGGATATTGGCTACGGTGCCCGCAACAGTAACGAGCGTTTAGAGTTTCTTGGTGATGCTATTTTAAGTGCATCGGTTGCCAACTACCTTTTCAAAAAATTCCCCTACCGCGACGAAGGTTTTTTAACCGAGATGCGTTCTAAAATAGTAAGCCGTAACAACCTTAACAGCCTATCATTAAAAATGGGTTTTGAGGATTTTATTGATGCCGGCAAAGATGTTATCCGCCACAACAGGGCCATATTGGGTAATACCTTCGAGGCCTTTATTGGCGCCTTTTTCCTTGACAAAGGCTACCTGGTTACCGAGCGTTTTATTATGAAGCGCCTGATAGAAGGACAGATTGATATTGATGTGTTGGAAGATACCGACATCAGCCATAAAAGCAAACTGCTTAACTGGGCCAACCGCGAGCGCCGCAAGCTAGAGATTAACTTCCTGGAGGTACCAGCTGAAGAAGAAGAAAAATCGAAGAGCAAGCGCTACCACAAAACAGTAGTTATGTTAGACGGTAAGCAAATTGCCGACGGTATGGGCATTTCTAAAAAGGAAGCCTCTGAAAATGCTGCCCAAAGGGCCGTGCGTGCTTTGGAAGAGGCGGGTACTACGCTAGGGTAATTAATAAAAGAAATCTCGAAGTTTTTAAGGACTATAATATCCCCATCAACTCGTTGAGGTTGGAGATAGATTTTATACCCTCCAGCTTTTCGCCTTTAGGGTTAAAATAAATGGGGGTGATGCCTGCATTTTGTGCCCCCAGAATGTCTTTCGTTGGCTCGTCGCCAATCATAACACATTCATCAGGAGTAGCTTTTAGCAGCTTCATGGTATAGTCGAATATTTTGCGGTGGGGCTTAAGCGCACCCGCCTTTTCCGACGTTATCAGGTTATCAAAATAATGGTCTATCCCGCTCGATTTTACCTTTACCGTTTGCACCTCTTCAAACCCGTTGGTAATAATGTGCAGGGTGTATTTCGTTTTCAGG
>JBIPNX010000272.1:0-3872 GCA_044378145.1 Flavobacteriales bacterium
TGTGTAAAGCTGCTATCAGGAATAAGGTTTTGAGAGAGCAGATAAAATGGAGCAAACAACAACACTGCAAATAACCGGCAGCCGGGAACCGGAAACCGGAAACTACTCGTCGCCGGCATACATTTCTTCAAATATATCCTTGTATTTCTTCTCAATTACGTTACGTTTCAGCTTCATGGTACTGGTAATTTCATCCTCCTCTATGGTGAATGATTTAGGCAGCACACGGTAGTATTTTACGGTCATATAAGGCGGAAGGTTCTTGTTGGCCTTGCCAACTTCCTTTTCAATCCTTTCAATCACTTTAGGGTCTTTTATCTTCTCGGCAAACGGCAGGTCTTTATTGGCAACAGTGGCATCAACAACAGTTGCATCCAGCGTTAGCAGGGCTGTAATGTATTTGCGTTTATCGCCATGGGCATGGGCCATTTCTATAATGCCGCCCTGTGCCAGCTGGTTTTGTATTGCGGCAGGCGCTACGTTTTTACCGCCCGATGTGATAATGAGTTGCTTTTTACGGTCGGTTATTTTTAAAAAACCGTCTTCGTCAAATTCACCAATATCTCCCGTTTTGTAAAATCCATCGGCTGTAAAACTCTCAGCAGTATCTTCGGGCCTGTTCCAGTATTCTTTAAAAATATTAGGGCCTTTAACCAATATCTCTCCATCTTCGGCAATTTTTACTTCTGCATCGGGCAGGGGTGTGCCTACCGTACCAAACTTATATAAGCCCGGAGAATTTATGGTAACCGGCGCAGTACCCTCTGTAAAGCCCCATCCCTCTAAAATTAATATGTCCAGCGAGTGAAAAAAGCGCATAATATCGGCACTTAGCGGCGCACCACCTGATACAAAATAGCGTATTTTTCCTCCAAACCGTTGTTTAATTTTAGAGTAAATAAGCTTATTGGCAAGCGTATGCTGAAACTTTAAAAAACCTGAAGGTTCTTTCTTTTGCTGGCGCAGCAGACTAACTTTTCCGCCCACACGCAAGGCCCAGTTAAACAGCCACCTTTTTATAGGAGAACCCACCCTAACTCCCAGTTTTACCCTGGTATAAATTTTCTCAAATACACGCGGAACAGCAGCTACTAAATCGGGCTGGGTTTCGGGCAGGTTGGCCACAATGGTTTCCATACTCTCTGCATAAGCAATGGTTTTGCCTAAGGCCAGCATAGCATAATAACCTGCAAACTTCTCTAACGCGTGGGCCAGCGGTAAAAAGCTAAGGTTGCATTTAACCTGATCAAGGTTAATATCTGAATGGCTAAGAACCATTTCCATATTACGCACATAGTTATTATGCGTAAGCACCGCGCCTTTAGGAGCCCCTGTAGTGCCACTGGTATAAATAATAGTTACTATATCATCGGGTGTTAGCTTGTTAGCAACATCGTTAATGGTTGCCTTTGTGGTGTTGCTTAAGGGCGTGCGCAGCAAATCGGCAAAGGGGCGAACAAAATTATTGTCATCAGCCTTAAAATCATCAAACACATAAATGCGTTTAACAGTAGATAATTTATCTTTTACAGAAAGGAATTTATCTAACTGGGCCTGGTTTTCTAAAAACAGGAATTTAGCCTGCAGGTCGTTTATAATATAAGCGCTTTCATCGGCCAGTGTAGAAGTATAAATAGCAGATGTTATACCGCCTGCAAGCAAGGCGCCTAAATCGGCATAGGCCCATTCAGGGCGGTTAAACGATACTACCACACTCCTGTCCCTGTACTCCAGGCCATCATTATAAAGCCCCTGTGCTACCTTTAAAACCTTGAGCCCAAGCGTTCTATAAGTTTCGTCTATATACTTACCGTTTTGCTTAAACATCAAAGCAGTATCATCTGCATACTTATCAAAGTTTGCTAAAAAGAGTTTGTTCAGGTTGTTAAAATCTAATTTCTTCATTTCCTAAAAGTAAAAAAACTGTCTGATTATTAATAACTTACATTTTTTGTTTAACATTAACCTATCAAATACTAAACAAAAAATCTAGTTATGTTTTTATGTGAATGTAAAATTTAATAACAACATACTAACTAATTAACAATGAAAAAGAATTTTATTCGAATAATCACAGCCGCAACGGCATTGATTTTTAGCAGTAGCTTAAATGCTCAAACAGCTGCAGTTCAGGTAATACACAACTGCGCGGATGCTGCTGCTGCGCAGGTTGACGTTTATGTAAACGGCACTCTACAGTTTGACAATTTTGCATTCCGCACTTCAACGGCATTTTTAAATTTACCTGCCGGTGTTCCACTATCGGTAGCTGTTGCCCCAGGTAACAGTACTAATGTATCGCAAGCACTCTACACAACCAGCTTAACCCTCACAAGCGGCAATCGCTATGTAGTTGTTGCAAATGGTATTGTAAGCCCTAACGGTTACAATCCTGCCCCTGCATTTGCTTTAAATGCTTACAACCTGGGTACCAGCACAGGCGTAGCCCCTGCAGGCAACACAGGTTTACTTGTAGTACACGGTAGCACAGATGCACCAACAGTTGACGTTGGCCTTGCTGCACCGGGTAGCTACACCAATGTAATTAACGATTTAGCTTATTCAACCACAGCACCAGCATCTTCTTATTTAAATGTTCCAACGTCTGACTACCGCTTACAAATTCGCACAGCCGATGGCAATACAGGTGTTGCTGAATACAGCGCTCCATTGCAAACATTAAATTTAGGCACGCAGAGTATAGTTGTTGTTGCATCGGGCTTTTTAAACCCTGCAAACAATAGCAACGGCTCGGCATTTGGCTTATTTGTAGCTTTACCAAGCGGTGGTGCATTAGTTCCACTATCAAACGTAGGTCTATCTCCTGCCCGTGTGCAAATTATACACAATGCTGCTGATGCCGCTGCTGCTTCAGTAGACGTTTATCTAAACAATGGTGCTAACCCAACACTTGATAATTTTGCTTTCCGCACAGCTACTCCGTTTATAGATTTTCCTGCATCAACAGATGTAGAAATTGATATTGCAGGAGGCAACAGCACAGGACCAAACCCTGCTGTCTTTACTCAAACAGTAAATGTACCAACAGGTACTTACATTATTGTTGCAAATGGTATTATTAGCCCAACCGGCTACAGCCCTGTACCTGCTTTTGGACTTGATGTTTTTGCTGGTGCTCGCGAAGCTGCTAGTAATGGTTCTAACACTGATGTATTAGTTTACCATGGTTCTACCGATGCCCCAACTGTTGATGTAAAAGAAGTATCAGGCCCTCTTAGCTTCCCAACTATAGTAGATGATGCTTCATACAATGACTTTGCCGGTTACCTTGAATTAACAACTGCTGATTACAATATTCAAGTTCGCACTAGCGACGGTGTTGATGCTGTTGCTGAATATGGTGCCCCACTACAAACATTAAACTTAAACGGTACCGCATTAACAGTATTAGCATCGGGCTTTTTAAACCCTGCAAACAATAGCAATGGCGCAGCATTTGGCTTATATGTAGCTCTACCAAGCGGAGGCAATTTAATTCCACTTCCAGGTCAAAATATTTCTACTACACGTGTACAAATTATACATAACGCTGCCGACCCTGCAGCAGCCCAGGTTGATGTTGTAGTAAACGGTGCTACCGTTGCCGATAACTTCGCGTTCCGCGCTGCTACTCCGTTTATTGACTTAAAAGGTGGCCAGCCTTATAACATTGAAGTAAAAACTGCCGATGGCACTACTACAATAGGTGGCATACCTGCCGCTACTTTTACCGCTAACGAAAAATACGTAGTATTGGCCCAAGGTGTTGCAGGCTCTGGTTTTGAAACCAATGCCGACGTTGATGCTGACGATAAAGCCTTTGGTTTTTATGTATATGAAGGTGCTAAAGAAAAACCTGCCAGCAACTCAAC
>JBIPNX010000273.1:0-3862 GCA_044378145.1 Flavobacteriales bacterium
GTAGATATTTCCATCATCCATTTTAACGCCATAGGCACGGTTATCTTTTATCAGAATCTCGTTTACCGATGCCCCTGTATAAATAGCCCCGCCTGCTTTTTCAATTACTTTTTCTATAGTTGCGGCAATAATGCTGGAACCACCCAACGGGTAAGCCCCACCACGAAAGTAATGCTTGGCAACAGTAGCATGTATAGCAAAACTGCTTTCAGCCGGAGCTAAACCATAATCGCCAAACTGGGCAGAAAGAACCGCCTTTAATTCAGCATTATCGGTAATCTCATCCAGTACCTCTTTTGTGGTTTTATCAGAGTATGCCAAAAATGGTTTCTTCAATTTATTGCCCACAAAAAAGCGCGCTATAGGTGGCAACACTTTCTCTATAAAATATGGAGTAACGGTTTTAGAAAACTCTATAACTATTTTAAAGTACTTATCTATGGCTTCATGGTCGTTGGGGAAGTAGCCTTTTAGGGCCGCAATCAGGTTGTCTTTACCGGCAGGAAAATCATATACCTTATCGGCAATAACAATACGGTCGTAAACATGGGGCATTTCGGCCCATTTCATGCCACCATCAGACACATAGCTGCAAATACGGGCAAGCGCGCTTTTAGGATTATGTACCTCACCAATGTAATGGATACCCACATCCCACTCATAATCTTTGCGTTTAAACACATGAGTAAAACCACCGGCGGTGTAGTGCTGCTCAAAAATAAGCACACGCTTGTTGGCTTCTTTGGCCAGTATTGCCGCGGCTGTTAGCGCGCCTATGCCCGAACCAATTATTATTGCATCGGGTTTAAAATTTGGCTTTTCGCGCTTATAGTTATGTCCTACTTTTTCCATCAGGTTTTAAAAGATTATTCAGATATTAGTTGGCCTATTTTGCCACGCTGCAAATTTGCATTGTAAAGGTGGAATAAAAATTAACATATGTCACAATCGGATTATAACTTCAATACCTATAAAGAAACAGTAAGGCGCATTGCCCCGCTTACTGATTTAGACTGTGATATGTTTATTCCGCATCTTAAAATAAAGCAATATACAAAGGGCAGTAACTTTGTTGCCGAAGGGCAAATAAGCAACGAAATAGGCTTTATAAGTAAAGGTTGTTTTAGAATTTATTACCTGGTTGATGGTAAAGAGGTTAATGGTAATTTCTTTTTTGAAAATGAGTTTGTTGTAGAGTACCAAAGCTTTTTACTTCAACGCCCATCTAAGTATTATATACAGGCTATGGAAGATAGCGAGGTAATAACCTTTACCAGCACCCAATTGCACAATAACTACAACGCATCGCAAAACTGGGAGCGCTTTGGACGCATTATAGCCGAGAAACTGTTTATTGATGCCACAGAACGTACAGAATCTTTCTTGTTTTTAACCGGGGAGCAGCGCTACTTGAACTTGCTAAAGCACAGGCCTAAAATTTTTGAGCGGGTGCCTTTATACCATATTGCATCTCACCTGGGTATTGAAAGAGAATCGTTAAGCCGGCTGCGGAAGAAAATTCTTAAGGGGTAAAACCATTATGTAACATAGGTCAATTCTTAAGCAATTATTAGTGTTGAATTTTGCTTCATCAAAAAAAAGCAACATGACAACAGAAACAAAAAAGACCACCGGGTTTATTATTTTAAGTGTTCCTACTATTATCTATGGCGGCTACTTTTTACTTACTGTGCTTAGTGGCCAGCATAGTGAATTAGGTTTAACCGATTTTCAAAAATCAATGTTCCGTGCCGGGCATGCCCATGCCGGTGTATTGGTAATTTTATCATTAGTAGCGCAGCTATTGGTAGACCAAACAACCCTTACCAATGCATGGAAATGGATTGTAAGGATTACCATGCCATTAGCAGCTATATTAATTAGCGGGGGCTTTTTTGCAGCAGCCAGCGGACCCGGCTTAACACAGCCTAACAACCTGATAGCTATACTATATGCAGGTATACTGGTATTTGTAACCGGCCTTATTGCATTGGGGCTTGGTTTGCTTAGAAATTAAGGGTTTTGTAACTTTGGCATGCAATTTGATTTAGTTGTAAAAAACAATACGTATGAAAAAGGTTTCCTCAATTTTAGTATTTTCTGCAATAGTGGTGATACTAAGTTCCTGTTTTAACAAAAACAACTGGAATAACAACAGCAACGGCCCACTGGCAAATAACGATGTTTATATGCGCGGTATAAAAACAATGCCTGCAAATAACACATTTACCAGCGATGCTTCTATGCGCATTAGCCGTATGGAACCTGCCGGAGACAGTATCAGGTTATATACCCATATTATTGATGGAGACGGTATGTTCCCATCGGGAGCCACCCGCGGTACTTTCCGTAATAACTGGTGCTATTTAACCGTTAACGGCGATCCCGTTACCCAATACAACGTTCGCGAAGTTCAGGAAAGTGAGAATGTGCCTACTGTATATGCATTGGTACTTGACCATAGCGGTTCTATGGGCAGCAACGCCAACAAAATGCAAGAGGCTGTGCGTAATTTCATTAACAAGAAAAAGCCACAAGACGCTATCTGCATTGTTAAATACGACTCTCACACCCAATTAGAGGTACCTATTAATACTAATGTAGCTGCGTTACAAGCACAGTTCCAGTCTAACGGCCTGCAAGGCTATGGTGGTACTACCGCTATTATTAATGGTATAATGAAAGGCATGGAAACCATACAGCCATCGGCCTACCGCCGTAAAGTAGTTATTTCTTTTACCGATGGTGCCGATAACTCATCTACCGTTACTAAAGAGTATGCTACCTGGTATGCACAGCAAAACAACATCAACCTGTGTACTATAGACTTTAACTACTCTAACTACAACAACTTTATGCAAGAGCTGGCAAACAACACCAGCGGCACTTATACTTACTTTACCAACTCCAGCCAGTTTGGTAATGTGTTTGATGATGTGGTAAATAAAATGAACCACTCGTATGTGGTTACTTACAAAAGACAAACTCCCGGTTACCAAACTGTAGTACTTAGGTATTGTGGCGAGCCTCAGGCTTTAGAAGCAAATGCTGATTTTAGCCCTGACCGTTCTAACGTTCAACCTATACGTAATACTACCCCACCGGCAGCATCAAGCTCAGCCTCGTCGGCAGACCAACCTTCTTTTTACCGCCCTGCATCGTATTACAACAATACTACCAACCCATACAAAGGTGGTTCTAATAATGGAGGCAACGGGGCTATACGTACCCCTAACGGTAATCCAAATACTACCCCACCACGTACCCCCGGTAATAACGGAGTTGATGCAGGTGATTTAAAAGGCCAACCCGGCCAAATAAGGACTCCGGGTGGCAGTGGCAATAACGGTGGTGTTACCAAGCCGGATACCAGCCCAGCAAATGGTTCTAGTCCTACCAAACCGGGTAGTGGAAGCAACCCCGGCAGCAGCACTAAACCTGAAACCAGTCCTGCAAACGGCTCAGGTTCGGTTACTAAGCCAGGCAACAGTACCGGAATAGGCTCTAGTACCGGAGGCTCTAATAGCAACTCAGGCAGCATGAAAGATACTCCCGGCCAAATAAGGGACGGGCAAGGTAATACCGGTTCTCCAACCAAGCCTGCTCCTTCAAACGGTTCGGGTTCAGGCAATGGTTCAGGTTCTAATCCAACCAAGCCCGGTAATAGCACTGGAATAGGCTCTAGCACCGGAGGCTCTAACAGCAACTCGGGCAGCATGAAAGATACTCCCGGCCAAATAAGGGATGGACAAGGTAGCTCTGGTTCTCCAACTAAACCTGCTCCTTCAAACGGTTCAAATAATGGTTCTGGTTCTAATACCACTAAACCAGGCAGCAGCAACGGAATAGGCTCAAATACCAA
>JBIPNX010000274.1:0-3857 GCA_044378145.1 Flavobacteriales bacterium
TCTATCTCATACATACTATCCACTTTATTCTTAGCAATATATTTCCGCTCATAATCGGCAAATTTTAAATCGGCCATAGTGATATTATGCGACTTTTTGCAGCCAATAGCCAATAGAACAAAACAGGATAGCAGCAGGGGCTTCATTAAGCAGGTTTACTGCAATGCCCTAATAAAGTTTCAATTACATCAAAAACCTCTTCCTCACTTCGGGCGAGGGTATCATGCACTCGTCTTTTTGGCCAAACCAACGGTAGCGGTTTCGGGCAATAAAATCGTACCCCCAGTTGCGTAAAAACGCGGGGAATATGTAAAGCCCCGCCAGCAAAGGCCAGCCGCCACGCAGGTATTTAACCAGTTGCAAAGCCGCGTCAGATTTTACGTACACCTTGCCATTTACGTACACCATTAAAGAGTCGGGTATTGGCTTATCGCCAAAGGTAGATTTAACAGCATCTCCGGCTTCAGATTGTAAGGCGGCAAAGGTTAATACAGGCTTTTTCTCATTACGGATAACGAGCTTAACCCAGGAGTTGCATAGGTTGCAAACCCCGTCGTAAAACAATATGGGCTGGTGTTGTTTTAACTCGTCAAGAGTCATTGTTAGTTGGTGCCTCCCGCTTCTAGTTCTTTTTTGTAAACCTCGTTAAGCTTATTAATAACATCGGTAGTTACATTAAGTTGAGCGTCGCCATACAATACCGGGCCTATACCGCGAGATGTTTGGATAACATAAATATGGCCATTGGCTTTTGCATACCCTTTCAAAAAGTCTTCAATCTTAAAAAGCAGTTGTTCGTTAAGGCTTGCAGCTTCTGCCTGGAATTTATTCTGCATATCGTAAATGGTTTTCTCACCATCGGCTTGCATAAACTTAAGGTCGTTCTCTGTTTTTTGGCGCTCTGCCGGGGTTAGGTAGTCCATTTTGGTTTGGTACTCGCGCAACTTATTATCAAAAGCGGTTTGCTTGCCTTTAACAGTGTTTTCCATTGCTGTTTTTTTCAGCGCAAGGTCGGCCTGTATTTTTTTGCTGTATTCGTAACCCTTAAGTAGCGAGTCGCTATCAACATAAACAATGGCTTTGCCTTTAGCATTAACCACTGTTGTATCTGCTGTTAAATCAACACTGTCGGCACCGCCTTTTGGGGCAGAAAAGTGCAGGTAAAACAATACGCCAACGGCTATAACCAACACACCATTTAATATTAACGAGAGGTTTTTCATTCTTCCTTTTGTAAGTTTTAATTCAGGCAAAAATAGGGTAAAGTACAATTAACCATCAATCTTATTTTAAATAAATCAAAAACCTTTGTTTGTTGCCTAGCCAATTGTTATGTTTGCCAAATGCGATTATCGGGATTTGCTAACTTTTACTTGTTTGCAGGCTTTTTGGGCCTGCTGGGTATTGTTGTATCCTGCAAAACGCCGCAGCAAACTACGGTGACTGCCCCAACTACCGATACCTTTAACGTATTTACGCTGGAAAAATTTTTCTCGTACCCCGTTACCGACCGTCAACCTTTGTTTTTGGATAGCGGTAACCCACAAGCCGATTCCCTTACTTTTCAGCGCCGGACGCAGCATTGGTACTTATTATTCAACACAAAAGAGTACACAAAAAAATACGGGGCGTTGCCAAAATTTTACCCCGGCAATGTAACATTAGAAGAATATAAGAAAAGTCCGCCGCCCGTGCCCGATGAATATAATAGGATAATGTTTGGATATAATTGAAGAATACAATATTTTTATCAAGTTTATTTTTTATACAGCCTATGAAAAAGTTATACAAGCTAATTAAACCGATTACCCTACTGGTACTATTGACTATTGGCTTTGCAGCTAATGCACAGCAGGTTAGCAATGGACCTGTTAACTTACAAATTAAAGCCGATGCCTTTTGGAAAGGCAATTACGACGATGTGTTAGACAACACCGAAGAGCGTGATAAAGTTTGGTTTAGAGATGCCGGTAACCTTGACGGTACCGACTGGGTTGGTGGCTCTTGCTTCCAGTGGATTGGCCCATCGGGCGGTGGAGGTTTCCCGTTATGGTCTAACCCAACAAACTGGGGTGCTACACTTAACTATACCTATGGCGTAAACGTTCCGCAATACTTTCAGGTTCAGCTTGAGGGCTGGGAAGAAGACTCTGGCAACGATTGCGACTACGATTGTTCGTCAATTTGTATTGACCAGGACGATAACCATTGCGGCCCGCAACAAGTTGGCGGCAATATAGATTTCCGTTTACAAGGCCCTCCTTGTGTTTGGAACCAAACAGAAATTGTAGGTCAGGGTGACGGCAACTGCGGCAACTATGGTGTGCGTTTTAGCTCGTATTATACTCCTGCGGTACCAACAGTTACAGGCCCAACATCGGGCTGTGGCTCTGTTACCTTAACAGCAAGCGGCGCAACGTATGGCGGCTCTTACAACTGGTATAGCTCAGCAACCGGTGGCACATTGCTATTCTCTGGTTCTACTTATACAGTTAATACCCCCGGCACCTATACGGTGTATGTGCAGGTAAACAACTCTTGCCCAAGTTTGGCGCGTGCGCCATACACATTTACCGTAAGTGCTACAGGTAATGCGGCCTACAGCTATTCATCTCCAACGTATTGTAAAAACGGCAGCAACGCCACTCCTACCATTTCGGGTACTCCCGGTGGTACGTTTACATCAAGCCCTGCAGGCCTTTCTATTAATAGTTCTACAGGTGTAATTAACGTAGGCGCCAGCACAGCGGGTACTTACACAGTTACCTATACTACCTCAGGCGCTTGCCCTGGTACTCAAAACCAAACGGTTACTATTATCAATGCTGATAATCCTACATTTAACTACTCATCGGCCAGTTTCTGCCAGGGTGCCGGTATAGAAACCCCTACCATTGCACTTAACGGCGGTAACTTTACCTCAACCCCTGCAGGTTTAGCCATTGGCGGCTCTAACGGTGTGGTAGATTTAAATAGCTCTACGCCCGGCACATACACTATTACTTACAATACTGCCGGCCCTTGCCCTTCAACATCAACACAACAGCTTACAGTTACACCATCGCAAAGTGCTACATTTAACTATTCTAGCGCTATATATTGCCAGGATGGCCCTAACCCAACACCTGTAGTTACAGGTACTGCGGGTGGTAACTTTAGCTCTACCCCTGCAGGCTTAAACCTGAACAACTTAACAGGCGAGATTACCCTTAACTTAAGCAATACCGGTATTCCTTATACCGTAACATACACATCGCCCGGCCCATGTGCTGCATCACAAACATTTGGTGTTACCATTGTAGATAACCCAACTGCCCCTGTTGCTGTATCGCCGGCTGCTATTTGCGATGGCGAGCCTGTTCCACAACTTAGCGCTGCCGGTACCGGTGGAACTATCAACTGGTACGATGCCGCTATTGGTGGCTCATTACTACAAGCCAACAGCTCTGTATTTACCCCATCAATAAACACTCCGGGTACGTATACTTATTATGCCGAAGAAGTTGGCCAATCGTCTTGCGCCAGCACACGCACTGCAGTTACTGTTATTGTTAACCCTGTTCCACCGGCACCAGCCGTGGGCCAACCGGGCGCTATTTGTATTGGCGACAACCCTCCAACACTTTCAGCATCGGGCACCAATGTTATATTTGATTGGTATGATGCTGCTGTAAACGGCACCTTATTACAAGGCAACAGCTCTAACTATGTGCCAACTATTACCCTTCCGGGCACTTATACATATTACGTAGAGGCAGTAGGTGTGGGCAACTGCTCTAGCAGCACACGCACCCCTGTTACTTTAGTTGTAAACGCATTGCCACTGGTTGGTATTGCCACCAGCGATAACACCCTTT